>NZ_KV828506.1:123518-192941 GCF_001836405.1 Pseudomonas sp. HMSC057H01
TGGGCCATCAGCCATTCGTGGGCCATGGTGCCGAGGGGCTTGAGGTCGAGCTTGCGTGCCAGGTGGACGTTGCTGGTGCCGACGAAGCAGCCCGGAAAGTCCTCCTTCAGACCGCTCACCACCGCCTCGTGGACCCGATAGGAGAAGCGGCGGCGGGTACCGAAGTCGGCCATCTTGAAGCCGGCCAGTTCCTCGGCGCTGGCCTCCCGGCGCAGCCAATCGAACTTTTCCTGCAGGCGTTCGCGCGCCTGCTCGACGGTGGCGGCCGGGTAGCGGGCGCGGTTGCGCACCTCGCTGATCATCGCCAGCAGCGGCACTTCGAAGAGGATCACGTGCAGCCAGGGGCCTTTCAGGCGCAGGAAGAATTCGTCGTTCTCGATGCCGGTCTGCACGTAGCGCGGGTTGAAGCGGAACAACCCGAGGAAGCGGATGAAGTCCGGCGCGAGGAAGGGAATCCGTTCGAGGAAGGCCAGTTGCTCGTCGCTGATCGCCAGGCCCGCCAGGTATTCCAGTTGTTCGCGGATGGCCGGCAGGTACAGGCGCAGGTCTTCCTGGTTGCGGCAGCGGAACTCCCACTCCACCTCGGCGTTGGGATAGTTGTGCAGCACCGCCTGCATCATGGTCAGCTTGTAGAAGTCGGTATCCAGCAGGTTCTGCACGATACGTTCGGAAAAAGCGCTCTCGGCCATGCTCGTCTCACCACTGCGTTTCAGCGGGCAGTCTACTGGAGGCGGCTGCCGGCGGACATAGGATCGCGCCCGGAGGGCTGTGGGATGGAGCGACAGCGCCGGCGGACAGCGCTGTTGTCGCTGTCCGCCGTTTCCGATCAGTGTGCGTTTGCCGCTTGCGTCACGCCTGGCGGGGCATCCGGCCTGGCCACCAGGGTGTAGATGCACGGCAGGACGAACAGGGTGAAGAGGGTGCCCACCGACATGCCGGTAGCGATCACGATGCCGATGTCGAAGCGACTGACCGCCCCGGCGCCGGTGGCGAGGATCAGTGGGATCACCCCGAGCACCATCGCCGCGGTGGTCATCAGTACCGGCCGCAGGCGGATCGCGGCGGCCTGCTCGATGGCCTCGCGACGCCCCAGCCCCTGTTCGTGGCGCAACTGGTTGGCGAACTCGACGATCAGGATGCCGTGTTTGCTGATCAGGCCGATCAGTGTCACCAGGCCGACCTGGGTATAGATGTTCAGGCTCGACACGCCGAGGAACAGCGGTATCAGCGCACCGCAGATCGACAGCGGCACGGTGACCATGATCACCAGCGGATCGCGGAAGCTTTCGAACTGTGCGGCGAGGACCAGGAAGATGATCGCCAGGGCCAGTCCGAAGGTGACCAGCAATGCGCTGCCTTCCTGCACGTATTGCCGGGAAGCGCCGGCGTAGTCGACGGCGAAGCCGCGCGGGGCCTCCTCGCGGGCGATCTGCTGAACCGTCTCGATGGCCTCGCCCATGCTGACGATGGGGAAGCCGGAGATGATCGCCGAGTTGAGCTGCTGGAACTGGTTCAGTTGCCGCGGCCGTGCCCGTTCGTGGGTCTCGATCAGGGTCGAGAGGGCGACCAGTTGGCCGTTGCGGCTCTTCACGTAGTAGCTGCCGAGCCAGCCGGGATTGTCGCGATAGGGGCGTTCGACCTGGGCGATGACCTTGTAGCTGCGCCCGTCGATGGTGAAGCGGTTGATCTCGCCCTCGCCGAGCAGGCTGGCCAGCGCCACCCCCAGGTCCTGCATGGAGACGCCCATCTGCGCGGCCTTCTCGCGGTCGATGTCGACCACCAGCTCGGGTTTGTCGAACGCCAGGTCGAGATCGAGGAAGGCGAACTTGCCGGACTCGCTGGCGCGCTGCTTCACCCGTTGCGCCACTTGCAGCAGCGACTCGTAGTCGTTGGCGGTGTTGAGCACGAACTGGAATGGCAGGCCCTCGCCGGTGCCCGGTAGCGACGGCAGGTTGAAGGCGAAGATCTGCACGCCGGGAATCTCGTTGAGCTTCGCCTGCACCGCATGGAGCAATTCCATCTGGCTCTTTTCGCGTTCGTCCCAGGGCTTGAGCAGCATGCCGCCGATGCCGGCCTGGACGCCGTTGTAGCCGTTGATCTGGAACGCCGAGTAATACTCCGGGAAGCTGCGGAAGATGCCTTCGAACTCGGCGGTATAGCGATTCAGGTAGTCGAGGTTGGCGGTCTGCGGCGAGTTGGTCATGAGGAACACGATGCCCTGGTCCTCTTCCGGCGCCAGCTCCTTCTTGGTGAACATCAGCAGTACCGGGATCAGCGCCAGTACCAGCACGGCGAACACCAGGACCACCGGACGGGTGTCCAGGGTGCCGTGGAGGGCGCGCTGGTAGCGTCGCTTCAGGCCCTCGAAGATCAGGTCGAGGCGATGCGCCAGGCCCGAGGGATTCTCCTCGTGGCGCAACAGGCGCGAGCACATCATCGGCGACAGGGTCAGGGCGACGATCCCGGAAATGATCACCGCGCCGGCCAGGGTGAAGGCGAATTCCTTGAACAGGGCGCCGGTGAGGCCGGTGAGAAAGCCGATCGGCGCGTAGACCGCGGCGAGGGTGATGGTCATGCTGACCACCGGCACGGCGATCTCCCGCGCGCCCTCCAGGGCGGCCTCGAAGGGCGGCTTGCCCTCCTCGATGTGGCGGTGGATGTTTTCCACCACCACGATCGCGTCGTCCACCACCAGGCCGATGGCCAGGACCATCGCCAGCAGGGTCAGCAGGTTGATCGAGTAGCCCATGGCCTGCATGAAGAACAACACGCCGATCATCGACAGCGGAATGGTCACCACCGGGATCAGTACCGAACGGAACGCGCCGAGGAACAGGAACACCACCACGATGACGATCAGCACCGCCTCGCCGAGGGTCTTCACCACTTCGTCGATGGAGGCCTGGATGAAGCGCGTGGCGTCGTAGGCGATGGACACCTTGAGGTTGGGCGGCAATTGCTCTTCCAGTTCGGGCATCTTCGCCCGCACTTCCTTGATCACGTCCAGCGGGTTGGCGCTGGGCGTGCCCTTGATGCCGATGTAGACCGAGGGAATCCCATTGAACGAACTGATCGCGTCGTAGCTGGCGGCGCCCAGTTCGACCCGTGCGACATCGCCCATCAGCACCCGGCGGTCGCCGTCGGTCTTCACCGGGATGGCGGCGAAGGCCTGGGGCGACTTGAGGTCGGTGGAAGCATTGACGCTGGTGACCACCAACTGGCCCTTCACCTCGCCGGCGGCGGCGAGGAAGTTGTACTGCTGCACCGCCTGGTTGATCTCGCCGGCGGTGACGCCGAACGCGGCCATCTTCACCGGGTCCAGCCACAGGCGCATGGCGAACACCTGGTTGCCGAGGATCTCCGCCTCGGCGATACCGGGCAGGGTCGCCAGCTTGGGCTGGATCACCCGCGACAGGTAGTCGGTGATCTGCGGGTTGTTCATCTGCTCGCTGTAGAAGCTGATGTACATCAGCGCCGAGGCATCCGCGGCCTCCTTCTGCAGCACCGGGTCCTCGGCGTCCGGCGGCAGTTGGCTCTTCACTTCGTTGGACTTGGCCAGCAGCTCGGTGACCAGGCGATCGGTATTGGCGCCGATCCGCGCGTAGATGGAGATGGTCGAATAGTTCTGCCGGCTCACCGAGGTCATGTAGTCGATGCCTTCGGCGCTGGCCAGGCTCTGCTGCAGCGGCTGGGTGATGTAGCCCTGGATGGTCTCCGCGTTGGCTCCGGCGTAGAGCGTGGTCACCGTGATCAGCGCGTTCTCCATTTGCGGATACTCGCGGATCACCAGCTTGCTGAAGGCCTGCATGCCGAGCAGGACGATCAGCAGGCTGACCACGCTCGCCAGGACCGGACGACGGATGAACGGATCGGTAAAAGCCATGTTTCAGTCCCTTGGCAAGCCTTCCGCCTTGGAGCGGGAAGGCGCGCGACTCAGTGCTCTTGCTGGAGGTCCCGCTCGGCGACGATGGCCACCGCGGCGCCGTTGTCGAGCTTCAGTTGCCCGGAAGTCACTACCTGCTCGCCGCCCTCCAGGCCTTCGAGCACCACCGCCAGGCCTTCGCGGCGTTCGCCGATCCTGACGAAGCGGCGCTCGACGACCCGTTGCGGCTGGCCCTTGTCATCCTTCGACACCTGGCCCTGCTCGTCCTTCTTCTGCCCGACGACGTAGATCGAGTCGCCGTAGAGGGTGAAGGTGATCGCCGTCTCCGGCACCACGACGCGTTGTTCCTCGCCAGGCAACATCACCTCGAGGTTGGCGAACATGCCCGGCAGCAGCTTGCCGTCCGGGTTCTCCAGGGCGGCGCGGACCTGCAGGTTGCGGGTCTCGTTGTCGACCTTGGGGTTGATGGCGGCGATCTCGGCGTCGAACACCTGGCCGGGGTAGGCGGCGACCCGGACCTTCACCAACTGGCCGCGGCTGAGCAGGGGGAAGTCCTGCTCGGGCAGGTGGAAATCCAGGAGCAGGGTGGAAAGGTCCTGCAAGGTGGCGATCGGCGTCCCGGGCGAGACGTAGTCGCCGACGTCCACCTGGCGGATGCCGATGGTCCCGGCGAAGGGCGCGAGCACGCGCTTCTTCGCCAGCGCCGCCTTCAGCTCGGCGACGGTGGCGCTGGTCTTGGCCCACTGCGCGGCGAGACGGTCGAATTCGCTTTTCGAGATGGCCTTGCTGCCGATCAGTTCGCGGCCGCGCTGGTACTCGGCCCTGGCCAGGCCGAGATCGGCCTCGGCAGTGCGCAGGGTGGCTTCCTCGACGTCGCTTTCCAGCTGGATCAGCGGTTGGTCCAGCTTCACCTGGTCGCCGGAAAGGAACAGTACGTCGCGTACCGTGCCGGAGACTTCGGCGGTGAGGGTCACGCCCTGGAATGCCTTGAGGCTGCCGATGGCTGGCAGGCGGCTCTGCCAGGGACGCTTTTCGGCCAGGCTGGCGGTCACGCTGATCGGCGGTTTCGGTGCGCTGAAAAGGGCGATCTGCTGACGGATGGAGTAGACCTTGTAGCCGGCGAGAATCGCCACCACGGCGATCACCGCGGCGAGCATGATCAACATGCGGCGGAGCAACATAATCCTGGTCCCTGGTATGCCGAGAGCGCCCCGTTTCGGGGCGAATCCGACACATTACGTGCAGCTTTCAAGGCTTGTCAAAGCACAGGATTGGCGAAAGATTTCAAGCGTGTTGCAGGTCGCTTCCGACTTTCGCGGACCGGTATGGCGAGAGGTTGATGCCGCGCTCTCAGGCCAGGTGCAGGTGGTTGTCCCAGAGGCCGGCAGGCAGCTCCAGCGGTTGCGCGGCGATGCGCTCGCCCTGGCAGTCGTAGAAGCGGCAACGGCCCTGTCCGGATGTGACGACGAAGCCGTTCTTCACCGCGCCCACGCCGGCGCAGTCCGGCAACGGCGCGTCGAGGCGTACGGCACCGCTGTCCAGGTCCCAGATGAAGAAACGGTTGCCGCGCGGGGCGGTCAGGGCCACCAGGCGCAGGTCGTCGTGGATCGCCACGCTGGCGGTGTACTGGGCCATCGCCAGGCGCTGCTCCTCGGCCACCGGGAAGGCTTCGAAGGGACGGCCGGGGCGCTTGATCGCCAGCAGGTCGGCATGTTCGTGGGCATCGCCCATGAACTGCTGGCCGGCGACGATGGTGCCGTCGCGACCGATCGCCAGGTGGCGGACGCTGTTCATCTGCTGCGCCAGGGTTTCCTTGGACAGCAGATTGCCGTCGCGGCGCATCAGCACCAGGCTGGGCTCCATGGCGTCGAGGTTCATCTCGACCCGGCTTTCCGCCTCGGTGCGAATGCCGCCGTTGGCCACTACCAGGGTCTCGCCGTCGGGCATCCAGGAAACCTGGTGCGGCCCGAGGCCGTGGGTGGAGATCTCGCCGCTGTGCTGCAGTCGCTCGCCGTCGAAACGGTAGACGCCGAGCACGCCGCGACCGGGATCGGTAGTGTCGTTCTCGGTGGCGTAGAGCCACTCGCCGCTCTGGTGGAACACGCCGTGGCCGTAGAAGTGGCGGTCTTTCTGCGAGACCAGGGTCTGCAGCAGGCGACCGTCGTTCAGGTCGATCAGGTAGCTTTCGGTGCCTGGCCGGCGGGCGACGAACAGCGCCAGCGGCAGGCTCGGGTGCTGGACGATGTCGTGGCAGCGCTGGGCCACGCGGGTGGCGAACTGGCACTTGCCGTCCAGGCGGTAGCCCACCGCGTAATGCTGGCCATCGGCGTCGTCGCGCGCCGACAGCACCAGCGGTTGGCTACCCTGGCGGTTGAAGCTCCAGCCGCCGAAGGACAAGGCGCCGAGCAGCAGGCTGCCCAGGCCGATCACATGACGTCGCAGCATGGTGCCAACCTCAGTCGCCATCGTTGGCGTTGAAGCCCAGTTGCACGCCGAGGGCGCGGGCCAGGTCGCCTTCGTGCAGGCGGTGGACCACGTTCAGGCTGTCATAGAGGGCGTTGAGCTGGTTGCGCCCGTCTTCGCTGGCGAGCAGTTCGGAGAGCGGTTTCTGTTCCAGCGCCGCCAGCTTCGCGTGGCTGTCGACGTAGGCGGCGTCGATCTTGCCGGCCAGGGCCTTCTGTTCGGCCGGCAGCAGGGTCTTCAGGCCCTTGCCGTCGATACCTTCCCAGAGCGCCTGGGCGCCGCTCAGGCTGGCGTCCAGGCTGGCCAGCGAGGCGTTGCTGCGCCAGGCCTCGGCCTGGTAGGGCTGGGGAATGCCCTTGCTCTGCCGGCCCAGCGGAGTACCGAGTTTCTTCTTCAGCATGTCCAGGGCGGTGACCTGGACCCGCAGCAGCTCGGCGATCGCCTCGTGGGCGTCGGCGTAGCGGTCGTTGGGGAACTTGCTCATCTGGGTGAGCATGCCGCCGTCGTTCTTCCAGCGCGCCAGGATGTCCTGGGCCAGTTGCTGCTGGTGGGTGCCGATGGCTTCCAGCAACGGGCAATAGCGGGCCTTGGTGGCGGCGTCAGCGAGGTCGATCTTGCTGTCGAAGAGGATGTATTCGTAGGCGGAGAGCCCCTGCACCACCACGCTGGCCTTGGCCAGGGCCGCGGCGTCGACCTGCGGGTTGTTCTTCAGCAACTGTTCGACCTGGCGCCCGACCAGATCCTTCTTGTCCGGCCAGAACTGCACCTGCCAGGCGCGGTTGCCCTCGGCCAGCGGGCCGATCAGCAGCGGTTGCAGCTCGGCCCAGGCCTTCTGCGCGGCGTGGAACGCGTCGCGGGCCTTGGCCAGGTCTTCCTTGCCCTGGCAGTAGGCCAGGGCGCTGCTGGCCAGGGCCTGGTCGGCCTCCACCCAGCGGCTGTAGGTCGGCAGGATCACCTGTTGCGCCAGGGCGGCACTGGTGACGGCCTGCGGGTCTTGCGGCGAACAGGCGCCGAGGGCGATGGCGAGGCTGGTCAAGAGCAGTCGTGGGCGGAACATGTGGGCTCCTCAGAGTGAATTCAGGAAGGCCAGCAGGGCGCTGCGCTGGTCGGCGTCGAAGCCGAGCACGTGCCGCTTGGCCGCTTCGGCTTCGCCGCCGTGCCAGAGGATCGCCTCCAGCAGATTGCGGGCGCGCCCGTCGTGGAGGAACTGGGTGTGACCGTTGACCGTTTCGGTCAGGCCGATGCCCCATAGCGGCGGGGTTCGCCAGTCCCGCCCGCTGGCGAGAAATTCCGGGCGATTGTCCGCCAAGCCGTCGCCCATGTCATGCAGCAACAGGTCGGAATAGGGACGAATCCGTTGGTTGGCCAGCTCCGGCTCGCTGGCGTCGGAACCGGTAGTGAAGGCGGGAACGTGGCAGGCCACGCAGTTGGCCTGGGCGAACAGGCGCTTGCCGGCCAGCACCTGCGGGTCGTCCACCTTGCGCCGCGCCGGGACCGCCAGGTTGCGGCTGTAGAACAGCACCTGGGCGAAGATGTTGTCGCTGACTTCCGGCTCGCCGCCGTCGGGCGCCCGGCGGCACTCGACCTGGGCGGCGCTGCAGTCGTCGTGGGGCAGCAGGCTGCTGGTCAGGCCCATGTCGTTGGCGAAGGCGTGCGCGTTCTGCTGCGGGATATCCGGCTGGCCGGCCTTCCAGCCGAAGCGGCCGAGCGCGGTGCGCTGCCGCGCGGCATCCCAGACCTGGTTGGCGCGCCCGCGGATACCGTCGCCGTTGCGGTCGTCCGGATCGGCATTGGCCAGGATCGCCTCATCGGGAATCGCCTCGAGCAGGCCGAGCCCGATCATCGGCGGGGCGACGCGGGCGGAAAACATCGTCTGCGGATGCATCGGCCCATAGCCGAGCTGGCTGATCCGCAGGATCGGCTTGCGCAGTTCGACCTCGGTGCCGTCCTCGAACCTCACCTTCAGCGGCTCGTAGTCCATCCGCACCTTGCCTTCCGGGGCGACGCCGGGAATGCCGACGTCCTGCAACTGGCCGCCGTAGGTCGGCTCGGGAATCACCCCCTGGTGCAACAGGGTCTTGCCGTCCGCAGGGCCGGCCGGGATCGACAGGCGTACCAGCATCGACACCGCGCTGACCGCGTCCGCTCCCGGCGGGTGGCCGCGGCCGTCCTTCACATGGCAGTTCTGGCAGGCGTTGGTATTGAACAGCGGTCCCAGACCGTCGCGCGCGGTGGTGGAGGAAGGGGCGATGACCCAGGGGTTGCGGAAGAAACTGTTGCCCACGCTGAAGTCCAGGCGCCGGCTCGGGGCGAGGTTGGCGGAGGGCAGGGAGAAGGCGTTGCGGTCGCTTTGCAGCACCGTGGTCGCGCCCCCGGACAGGTGTTCACCGGGCTCGGCGCGCAGCGGTTCGTCGTCGGCGCCGCATCCGCCCAGAAGGAGCGCCGTCAGGAGACAGGCGAGCGGCATGGAAGGTGACGGCAACGACATCGGCGAACATCCCGGACTGCGTAGAAACAGCCCGCAAGCTTACCAGTTGGAGCTAATCAAAATAAGAGGGATTTGCGTTTGTAAAGGCCCGCGAAGTCCGCTTTCGAGGCCCTGAAACGCAGCGTGCGGCCATGGGCCGCACGCTGTTGGCGCAGGAAGGAATCAGAACTCGTGGTCGGCGTTGTCCGGCTTCAGGTCCTGGATACCCAGCTTGCCCGCGGCCTGCTCGATGGCGCCGGTCTGCTTGACCAGGGCGGCGATGGCGTCGCGGATCTTCTGCTGGCCGTCCTTGTTGTCCGGAGCGATCATCTGGTCGAAGTGCACGCCATCCTTCTCGGCGCTGTCGACGATGGCCTGCAGCTTGGCCTCGGTGTCGGCCAGGTCGGCCTTCAGGGTGTCGTTGGCGGCGGCGTCGGCCTTGGCGACCAGGTCGGCCAGGCTCGGGCCCTTGACCACGCTGCCGTCGATGCGCTTGTACTCGCCGAGGTAGATGTTGCGGATGCTCTTGCCGTTGAAGAACAGGGTGTGGTGGGTGTCGTCGCTGAAGCAGTCGTGCTCGTCTTCGGTGGAGTTGGCCTCCAGCGCGACCTTCATGCGCTCGCCGGCCAGTTCGCCGAGGGACAGGCTGCCCATGCCGAAGAACATCTTGCGCAGGCCGGTATCCACCGGTTCGGCCTCCAGCTTGGCGCGGTAGTTGTCGGCGACGCCGGCTTTCCACTGTCCGGCCATGTATTCGAGGTCGCTGACCAGCAGGTCGGTGACGGCCTTCAGGTAGGCGGCGCGACGGTCGCAATGGCCGCCGGTGCAGTCCTTGCCCTGGGCATAGTCGGTGGCGGGACGGTTGCCGGCGCCCGGACCGGTGCCGTTCAGGTCCTGGCCCCAGAGGAGGAACTCGATGGCGTGGTAGCCGGTGGCGACGTTGGCTTCGGAACCGCCCAACTCGTTCAGGCTGGCCAGTTTCTCGCCGGTGATTTCCTTGACGTCGATCTTGTCTTCGCCGACCTGGATCTCGGTGTTGGCGACGATGTTGGCGGTGGCGCCGGGGTTGCCCAGGGCGTGCTGGTAGTCCTTGGCGACATAGTCGATCAGGCCTTCGTCCAGCGGCCAGGCGTTAACCTGTCCTTCCCAGTCGTCGATGATCGCGTTGCCGAAGCGGAAGGCTTCGCTCTGGGAGTAGGGGGTACGAGCGGCGAACCAGGCTTCCTTGGCGGCTTTCAGGGTCTCCGCGTCAGGCTTGGCGAGGAACGCGTCGATGGCTTTCTGCAGGTCCTTGGCGGTGCTCAGGGCATCGGCGAAGGTGGCTTCGGCGAGGTCCGCGTAGTTCTTGATCACCGCCTTGGCGGCGGCCTCGTCGACCTTGGTGGCCGGGGCGGCGGCGGGCGCGGCGGGCTGCGTACTGGCCGCCGGTGTTGCGGGCGCTTCGGCTTTCTTGTCGTCGCCGCAGCCGGCGAGGGAGATGGCGAGGGCCAGCAGACTGGCGGTGGCCAGGGGCATACGAGTCATGGCGGATTCCTTTGCTTTATTGGTGGCGTGCCGAAGCGGCGTGCGCTTGTCGGAAACACCCGCGAGGGCGTTAAAAAACCGCCACATAATGCGAAAGATTTGCATTTTTGAAAAGGGCGCAGCGTGATCGCCGTCGTGCCTGGACATGTCGGGCGCAGCTAGAATGCCAGTATCTTCGTCCGGAGCTCCGTCCATGAGTCTGACCGCTATCGCTTTCTGGGTTGTCCTGCTGCTGCTCGCCGGCTACGCGGTGGTGCTCTACAACGGCCTGGTACGGCTGAAGCACGCCGTGGGCAAGGCCTGGGCCAACATCGACGTGCTCCTCAAGCAGCGCCATGACGAGCTGCCGAAGCTGGTCGAGGCCTGCAAGCAATACATGCAGCACGAGCGCGCCACCCTGGAGCGGGTCATCGCCGCCCGCAACGCCGTCGCCAGCGCCCGCGAGCGCGCCGACGTGAATGCCCTTGGCAAGGCCGAGAGCGGCCTGCGCGCCGGCCTGGGGCAGCTCTTCGCGCTGGCTGAGAACTACCCGCAGCTCAAGGCCAACGAAAGTTTCCAGTTCCTTTCCCAGCGCATCAGCGGCCTGGAGAACGGGATCGCCGATCGCCGCGAGCTGTACAACGAGGCGGTGAACCTGAACAACGTGCGCATCGAGCAATTTCCCGACCTGCTGATCGCCCGTGTCGCTGGCTTCAAGGCCGCCGAGCTGTTGCAGTTCAGCGAGGCGGAGAAGGCCGACGTCGATCTCAAGGCCCTGTTCGGCTGAGATGGACTTCGACCTGCGCTGGCTGTTCATCGCCGCCAGCCTGGGGCTCTGCGCCTGGGCCGGCTGGCAGTTCGTGCACCGCCTTGCCCGGGCGCGCCTGCTCGGCGACGTACCGACCTCGCGGATCCGTTCGGCGGCGCAGGGTTTCGTCGAACTCTACGGGGTGCTCGAGGAGGGCCCGGAAGGCCCGCTGCAGGCTCCCTTGACCGGCAAGCCGTGCCTGTGGTGGCGCTACCGCATCGAAGTCGAGGAAAAGCGCAGTGGCCGCGAGAAGGCCTGGCGCACCGTCGACAAAGGTGCCAGCGAGTCGCCATTCGGCTTGCGCGATGCCACCGATGCCTGCCTGGTCGACCCACGCGGCGCCGAGGTGCGACCCTTGACCCAGCAGCGCTGGGAGGCTTTTCGCGAAGCACCGATCGATACCCTGCGACTGCTGGAGAGCTTCGGCACCCTGGTCGGCGGAGAGCGGCTTTACCGCTACACCGAGGAGCGCCTGCATGCCGGCGAGCCGCTCTATGCGCTGGGCGAATTCCGCAGCAGCGGTGGCGGTCGCCAGGGACTCGATGCCGAACGGGCGCAGGGTGCGGTGATCCGTGAATGGAAGGGCGATTTCCACGGGCTGCTGGCGCGCTTCGACAGCGACGGCAACGGCGAGTTGGACGAGCGCGAATGGAACCGGGTGCGCCTGGCGGCACGGCTGGAGGCCGAGGATCGGCATCGGGCAAGCAGCGCCGCGCCGACCCGCCACCGGCTCGGCAAGCCGGGGGAGGCGCATCCCTTCATTCTCTCCAGCCAGGGCGAGGACGATCTCGCCGTGCGACTGCGCCGCCAGGCGGCGGGGGCCGCGTTGCTCTGCCTGGGCAGCGCGCTATTGGCGGGCTGGCTGTTCAGCCGCCTGTTCTGATCAGGGCCGTTCGCTGCTGGTGGCCTGGCTCAGGCGTCGCGCCTGCTTGAGGTACTGGGTCAGTTCCCTGGCCGGCAGCGGCTTGCTGTACAGGTAGCCCTGACCTTCGTTGCAACCTTCGGCGATGATGTACGCCTCCTGCTCGGCGGTTTCCACGCCCTCGGCGATCACCTGCATGCCCAGGCTCTTGCCGAGCTGGATGATGGCGCGAACGATGGTCGCGTCGTCCTCGTCCTGCAGCAGGTCCTGGACGAAACTCTTGTCGATCTTGATCTTGTCCAGCGGCAGGCTCTTCAGGTAGCTCAGCGAGGAATAGCCGGTGCCGAAATCGTCGATGGCGATCAGCGCGCCGGCGCGGCGCAGGCTGAGGAGGTGCTGGGCGGCAGTGGAGATGTCCTCCATCAGGCCGGTCTCGGTGACTTCCAGCTCCAGGCTGCGCGCCGGCAGGCGGTAGACCTGCAGCAGGTTGCTGACCACCCGTGGCAGGGCGTTGTGGTGGAGCTGCACGGTGGAAAGATTGACCGCCATGCGCAGGTCGTCGAAGCCCTGGTCGTGCCATTCGCGCAATTGCCGGCAGGCCTGGTCGAGCACCCACTCGCCGATGCTGAAGATGCTGCCGTTCTGTTCCGCCAGCGGGATGAACAGGTCCGGCGGGACGAAGCCGTGCAACGGATGTTGCCAGCGCAGCAGTGCCTCGACGCCGACCACGCGGTGGTCGCGGTAGTCCACCTGCGGCTGGTAGACGAGGTGCAGCTCGTGGCGCTGCAGGGCGTCGCGCAGGTCCTTTTCCAGTTCCCGGCGGCGACGCATCTCGCTGTCCACGCTGGCGATGTAGAACTGGTAGCGGTTGCGCGAGCGGGTCTTGGCCAGGGTCATGGTCTGCTCGGCCTTCTGCAGCAGTTTCTCCGTGGTCTCGCCGTCCTCGGGGAACAGGGTGATACCGATGGTGGCGCGCAGGCGCACCTCGTGCTGGTCGATCTCGAACGGCGCTTCCAGGCCGTCGAGGATGCTCTGCGCCAGTTCGGCCGCCTCGTAGGGTTGCTCGATGTCGGCCTGGACCAGGGCGAACTGGTCGCCGCCCAGGCGCGCCAGCGAACCGAGCCGCGCGCTGTGCCCGCGCAGGCGGTCGGCGAGGGCGATCAGCAACTGGTCGCCGAGCTGGTAGGTGTACTGCTCGTTGATCCCCTTGAAATCGTCGAGGCCCAGGCACAGCACTGCTACCCGGCGCTGCTGGCGGCCGGCGCCGTCGAGGATCTGGTCGAGTTGCTGTTGCAGCAACTGGCGGTTCGGCAGGCCGGTGAGGAAGTCGTACTGGGAAATGCGCAGCAGGTTGTCTTCGGCCTCGCGGCGCAGGTGGCTGTTGCTTTCGATCGAGGCGAGCAACTGGTTGGCGGTGGTCACCCAGAGCCCCAGCTCGTTGCGTTCGTGCCCCTTGAGCAGCGGCAACTGGTGCTGGCTGGGGCGGTCGGGATTGATGCTGACCAGGTGCTCGATGATCTTCGACAGCGGTTTGGTCAGCATCCAGTGGTAGACCAGGAACAGCACCAGGCCCATGGCCAGGGCGCGGAGAATGCCGGAGATGAAGATGATTTCCGAAGTGGTGACGAAGTTCTCGCCGTAGGGCGCGGTGTCCAGGGTGATCTTCAGGTCGCCGTAGTATTCGCTATAGGGCGGGCGGCCGATCAGTCGAATGCTGAAGGTGCGTTCCTGGCCGAGGATCGGGTCGGTCAGCCAGCGCGTCGGCAGGTCCAGCAGCGGCCTGGATTTCTCCGCCAGCATCGGCTCGCCGGGATGGCCGATGCTCGCCTGGCGCACCGCCTCGTGCTGGAACAGGCCTTCGAGGACCTGCATCGCCATTTCCCGGTCGAGGCTGTAGACCGCCTGGGTGGAAGGGTCGCGGACCATCGCGAGGATGCGTTGGGCGTCGCTGCTCACCGCCTGCTTGGCCTTGTAGGCGTCGAAGACGATCTGCGCGCAACTGAGCACTACGCCAACGGCCAGCGCCGCCAGTAGCACGACACGCAGCAGCTTGAGCGAGAGGCTGTGTCGGGAGTCCAGTTTCAAGGGGCCTTCCTTGTTCGTCGCCAGGGCGAAAGACAAGCCGGTAGGAAGAGCTTGTTTACCTCAAGAGGCTATCACGAGCGAAGGTCTACCAGTTCCTGAGGGTAGACGATGGCTCCTGGACCGCAGATTAAAACGAAAAAGCCCGGCGAATGCCGGGCTTTTTCGTGGTTCTGATCAGACTCAGGCAGCGAAATTCTTCGCTACGAAGTCCCAGTTGACCAGGTTCCAGAACGCCTCGACGTACTTCGGACGCAGGTTGCGGTAGTCGATGTAGTAGGCGTGTTCCCAGACGTCGCAGGTCAGCAGCGGGGTGTCGCCGCTGGTCAGCGGGTTGCCGGCACCGATGGTGCTGGCCAGGGCCAGGGAGCCGTCGGCCTTCTTCACCAGCCAGCCCCAGCCGGAACCGAAGGTGCCGACGGAAGTCTTGGTGAACTCTTCCTTGAACTTGTCGAAGGAGCCGAAGGCGGCGTTGATGGCGTCGGCCAGGGCGCCGGTGGGCTGGCCACCGCCGTTCGGGCTCAGGCAGTTCCAGTAGAAGGTGTGGTTCCACACCTGGGCGGCGTTGTTGAAGATGCCGCCGGAGGAGCTCTTGACGATCTCTTCGAGGCTCTTGCCTTCGAACTCGGTACCCGGGATCAGGTTGTTCAGGTTCACCACGTAGGTGTTGTGGTGCTTGTCGTGGTGGTATTCCAGGGTTTCTGCGGAAATGTGCGGCTCAAGGGCGTTCTTTTCGTAAGGCAGCGGCGGCAATTCGAAAGCCATGGTGTCTCTCCTATTCTTCCTCAGGTCAGGACTGGCGCGGCTAGCGCGCGACCGGTTCACGGGGCCGGTCCGATGCCTGTCCGGGAGCCCGTCCTGGATCCCCGGGGGGACGTTCGGCGGAGCGCTCCGGAAAGGGCGCCGGGTGCGACTCGGAGCCTAGGCTCCCAGTGCCGCGAACTCCGGATCATAGCACCCGTGTCGGGGCATATCCACGCAGCAACTGTAGGGGCAAAGGCCGGCGGCGGCGCGCTGCGACGGGCTTCTGCAAGCTCGCCGGCGAACACCGCCGCATTCTCTCTGGACTGCCTGGCGGCGCGAGGGTTCGCTCGGGAAGACGGAAACCGCGTTATCCCCGGAACAGCAGTTGCGCGGCCATGCCCAGCATCATGGCCGCCACCATCAGGTCGAGCAGGCGCCAGGTGGCCGGGCGCGCCAGCCAGGGGGCCAGCCACGCCGCGCCGAGGGCGAGGGCGAAGAACCACATCAGCGAGGCGCTGGCCGCGCCGAGGGCATAGGCGCCCGGCGCGGCCTGCTGGGCGCCGAGCGAACCGATCAGAAGTACGGTATCGAGATAGACGTGGGGGTTGAGCAGGGTGACCGCCAGTGCCGCCAGAAGCACCGCCTTGCGCGAGCGTGGCCCGGTTTCCGCGGCGTTGCCGAGAGCGTCCGGGCGCAACGCGCGAAGCAGCGCCTTGAGCCCGTACCAGGTCAGGAAGGCGATCCCGCCCCAGCGGGCGATGGCCAGCAGCGTCGGGTTTTCCAGCAGCAGCTTGGCCAGGCCGAACACGCCGAGGCTGACCAGCACCGCGTCGCAGAACACGCAGAGCGCGGCCACCGAGAGGTGATGCTCGCGGCGCAGGCTCTGCGCGAGGACGAAGGCATTCTGCGCGCCGATGGCGATGATCAGGCCGGCAGCCACCAGGATGCCGTTGAGATAGCTCTGCCACATGTCAGTGTGCCTCCGCCGCCAGCCGCTGGAGCACGGCGAGGGCGCGCCGGCCCTCGTCGCGGGCGACGAACAGGTGGTCGTGGAAATAGCCGGCCATCACGTTGCAACTGATCCCGGCTTCGGCTAGCGCCGTGGCGAAGGCGGCGGTCAGGCCCACCGCCGCCAGCGAGGAGTGCACCGTCAGGGTGATCCAGGCCGCCACGTATTCGTAGGGCAGGCCCAGGCGTTCGGCCTGCCGGCGTTCGAGCACCAGGGTCAGGCCCTCGCGCTCGCGGAAGCTGGCGAGCGGCTCGGCGCCGTTCGGCAGCGCGCCATCGGCGCAGGTACAGAACACATAGTCGCCGGGATTGAGTTCGGGAGTGAGCGTGCGCAGCAGGGTGCGCAGCGAGGTTTCGCCAGCCATGGTCGGTCCGCGTCGGGTGAATCGGAAAAGTGCTGGCGAGTGTGGCCGCGGGCGGTTTATAAGGAAAACGAATCCTGCTGATCTCTCATTAGGAAAACTGATTTTGTTCGACTACAAGTTGCTCGCCGCGCTGGCCGCGGTGGTGGAGCAGGGCGGTTTCGAGCGCGCCGCACAGGCGCTGGGGCTGTCGCAATCGGCGGTATCGCAGCGGATCAAGCTGCTCGAGGCGCGGGTCGGCCAGCCGGTCCTGGTGCGCGAGACGCCGCCGCATCCCACCGATCTCGGGCGCCGCCTGCTCAACCATGTGCAGCAGGTGCGGCTGCTGGAGGGCGACCTGCAGCGCTGGGTGCCGAACCTGGATGAAGGCGGTGCCCCGGAGCGCCTGCGCATCGCTCTCAACGCCGATAGCCTGGCGACCTGGTGGGCCGCCGCGGTGGGCGATTTCTGCGCCGAGCGGCGGGTGCTGCTGGACCTTGTGGTGGAGGACCAGGAGGTCGGGCTCAAGCGCATGCGCGCGGGCGAAGTGGCGGGCTGCGTGTGCGGTAGCGCGCGGCCGGTGGCCGGCGCGCGTTCGCTGCTGCTCGGAGCCATGCGTTATCGCGGCCTGGCCAGCCCGGATTTCATTGCCCGGCACTTTCCCCGCGGGGTCGAGGCGGCCGCCCTGGCCGGCGTGCCGGCGATCGTGTTCGGCCCGGACGACCTGCTGCAACACCGCTTTCTCAAGGACCTCGGCGTCGAGGGCGGTTTCATCCACCACCTCTGCCCATCCTCGGAAGGTTTCGTCCGCCTCACCGCCGGCGGTCTCGGCTGGGGCCTGGTGCCGGAGCGCCAGGTGCAAGGCGAGCTGGCGCGCGGCGAACTGGTCGAGCTGCTGCCCGGCCAGGTCATCGACGTACCGTTGTACTGGCACTACTGGCGCAACGGCGGCGAACTGCTCGCGTCGCTCACCGAGCACCTGCTCGCCCGCGCCGGCGACGGCTTGGTGCGGGTGTCAGGTTGATCAGCCGATGACGGTGATTCGTCCGGAGCCGGGCAACGATTCGACGCAGCGCGCGCCGAGCAACCGCGATGGCGTGAAGTAGCCGCCGGGCCCCTGGTAGTCCAGCAGGTGGCGCACTGCCAGGAGCACGCCGTGCAGGGTCAGGTCGTACACGTTGGCCGTCTCCAGGCGCGCCGTGCGGCGTTCGCCGCGGGCGTTGCGCGCCTCGCCCCAGACCCAGGTGCGCAGACGCTCGCGGGCCGCCTGGTCGGGGCCGGAGATACGTTTGTCGACCTGCCCCTTGAGCCAGTCCTGGACCCGTTGCCGACCGAGCAGCGGACGCAGTGGGTCGATCAGGCGCATGCTCAGGGCCAGCAGCGGCGGCGCCGGCAGGTAGACCTCGATGTCCGGGATGCCGGTGCTGTAGTAGGCGGTGGCCACGTCGCCCCAGGGAATCGTCACGGCGTGCCGCAGGCCGCGGCCGAAATCGATGTCGCGGCGCTTGTAGCCCAGCGGTACGTCGCGCAGGCGGCCATTCTCGCGGATCTTGCCGCCGAGCTTGAGGCCTTCGACGCTGGTCTTCGCGGTTCCCGTCGAAAGCCCGCTGCCGGTGTCGAAGCCCAGCGCCAGCCGTTGCGCGTCCGGCAGCGCCTCCTTCAGGCAGGCGGCCAGGCAATCGGTGGGGATCACATCGAAGCCGACGCCCGGGCAGACCACGATGCCGGCCTCGCGGGCCTCGGCGTCGCCGGCGTGGGCCTGCTCGAACACCGCGATCTCTCCAGTGATATCCACGTAGTGGGTGCCGGCGGCACGGCAGGCGGCGATCATCGGCGTGCTAGTGGCGGAGAACGGACCGGCGCAATGGGCCACCACCTTCACCTGGTCCAGGGCTTCGCGGCAGGCCTGCGGATCCCCCAGGTCGAAGACCCGGCACTCCAGCCCGAGCTGGCTGCCGAGGGCGTGCAGGGCGGCCGGGTTGCGTCCGCCGAGGAGCGGCGTCAGGCCCTCGCGCTGCGCCTGTTCAGCGACCAGCCGGCCGGTGTAGCCGTTGGCGCCGTAGATCATCCAGTGACTGGCCATGGTGCGTCTCCCAGCGTGCAGGTGGCTTTCAGGTTAGACCTTGTAGCGCGCAGCGCCGCTTCTGTCGCCCAACGCAAGTCGTGCCGGCGGCCCGCAAGGTCGTTGTTCTGGCATGCTGTGCCAGTGGTGGCGCGGCTCCGGGTTGCTAGAGTCGCGGCACAAGAAGGACAACGGGAGAAACGCAATGCGGATTCTGGTAACGGGGGCGACGGGCTTCATCGGCGGGCGTTTCGCTCGCTTCGCCCTGGAGCAGGGCCTGTCGGTACGGGTCAGCGGTCGTCGTGCGGACGCGGTGGAGCATCTGGTGGCGCGGGGCGCCGAGTTCGTTCCCGGCGACCTCGCCGACCCGGCGCTGGTCCTGCGCCTCTGCGAGGATGTCGAGGCGGTGGTGCATTGTGCCGGCGCGGTCGGAGTCTGGGGGCCGCGCGAACGCTTCCTGGCGGCCAACGTCGGGCTTGCCGAGAGCGTCGTCGAGGCCTGCATGCGGCAAAAGGTGCGGCGCCTGGTGCATCTGTCGTCGCCGTCGATCTATTTCGACGGGCGCGACCACCTGGACCTGAACGAAGAGTACGTACCCCGGCGTTTTTCCGACCATTACGGGGCGACCAAGTACCAGGCCGAGCAACTGGTGCTCAGCGCCCGCGACCTGGGCCTGGAAGTGTTGGCGCTGCGTCCGCGCTTCGTGGTCGGTGCCGGCGACACCAGCATCTTCCCGCGAATGATCCAGGCCCACCGCAAGGGACGCCTGCGGATCCTCGGCAACGGCCTGAACCGGGTCGACTTCACCAGCGTGCACAATCTCAACGACGCGCTGTTCAGTTGCCTGCTGGCCGGCGAGCCGGCGCTGGGCAAGGTCTACAACATCAGCAACGGGCAGCCGGTACCGTTCTGGGATGCGGTCAACTACGTGATGCGCCAGCTCGAGCTGCCGCCGGTCGGCGGTCACCTGCCGTATGCCGTCGGCTATGGCCTGGCGGCGCTCAACGAAGGCGTCTGCCGGATCCTGCCGGGGCGTCCGGAGCCGGTGCTGTTCCGCCTGGGCATGGCGGTGATGGCGAAGAACTTCACCCTGGACATCAACCGCGCCCGCGAATACCTCGACTACGACCCGCGGGTCAGCCTGTGGACCGCGCTCGACGAGTTCTGCGCCTGGTGGCGCGCCCAGGGACTCTGATCAGCCGCGTAGCGGGCCGGCGTATTGTCGGCTCGGCGCCTGCGCGGGCAACAGGGAAGGTTCCGCCGGCGGCAGCGCGACCCCGCTGAGCCTGCCGAGGCGCAGTCCCAGCTCCCGCGTTGTCGCATCGCCGGAGCGGGCGCAGGCCGCCTGCATCGCGGCGACCGCATCGCGTTGCTGGAAGTGGATATCCAGCGCCTGTTCCTCGCGCAGGCGTCGGCGCACGGCGCGCATGCAATCCAGCAAGGATTTGTTCAACTCCATGCATCCTCCGGCTCTCGAATCTGCCCGGCAAAGCCCAGGCAAGCGACGTGCCATGCGGGCCGCGGACCAGCGCCGGCGTGCGGGGCAGGGAACCGGCGGCGGCCTGCGGCGGTCTGTGCCGGACAGCGTTCGCTCCGTCTTGGGGCGCACGGCTTCGCGGTGGAGCGCCCCGGTCCGGCAATTTGCTTCGAGCAGACGCTGAAGGGGCGGGGCAGAACCGATATAATGCGCCGTTCGGCCCTTTCTCCAGGCCTCCGGCAGGATGCCGTTCCCCTTCACAGGTTTTCACCATGCGTAACGATGCTTTCGACGAACTCGACGATGTGCCCAGCCTGACCACCGATGCCGCCGACCGCGACGAATTCGGCCACCACCCGCGGCACGTCTACGAACCGGAGCAGCGCCGGGTCGTCGACACCAAGGAGCGCCGTCCGGCCTCTACCGGCCCGCTCTGGGCCCTGCTCGGGGCGATGCTGATCGCCCTCGCCGGGGTGGGTTGGTGGAGCCACCAGCAAATCAGCCTGATGGAACAGCAGTTGGTGGCGACCCAGGAAAGCTTCGTGAGGATCAGCGAAGAAGCCGCCGGGCGCCTCGACGACATTCGCGGCAAGGTGGTCGCCAGCGAGTCCAGCGTCACCAGCGAACGCGAGGCGCTGCGCCTGCAGGTCAAGCAACTGCAGGAGAAACTCGGCAGCCAGGAACGCCAGCAGGCCGATGTGAGCAACCAGTTCGGCGGCCAGGGCAAACGCCTCGATCAACTGGCCAGCGATCTCAAGGCCCAGCAGGAAAGCGCGGCGCAACTGGTCGCGCAACTGGACGGCAAGCTGCAGACACTGGCCGCCGAACAGGAGAAGCTGAAAGCCCTGCAGGTCGAACTGGGCAAGACCAACGAGCAACTCAAGGCCCTCGGCGGCGATGTCGCGGCGCTGAAGAAGCAGGGCAACCCGAGCCAGACGATCAAGGGTATCCAGGACGACCTGCTGGTATTG
Organism: Pseudomonas sp. HMSC057H01; assembly: GCF_001836405.1. NCBI lineage: Bacteria > Pseudomonadati > Pseudomonadota > Gammaproteobacteria > Pseudomonadales > Pseudomonadaceae > Pseudomonas > Pseudomonas sp. HMSC057H01. The sequence continues at coordinate 144,190 of NZ_KV828506.1, forward strand.
CGCAGCCAGCTCGACAATCGCCCGGCCCAGGGCGGCAATACCGCCGAGTTCGACGCCTTCCGCACCCAGGTGATGCGCAACATCAACACCCTCCAGGCCCAGGTGCAGAACCTGCAGCAGCAGCTCAATACCCGCTGACCCCTTGCGCCGCCAGCCGCCCCGTCGCACCGGGCGCTGGCGGCGACAGTTCGCCGCGCCCGGCGAAAATCCCCGCTTCCATTGCTCTGGATCAGCGAATCCGCTGCTCCTCCACTCCGATACTGCGTCCTTAAGCGAGCCTTAAGTGAGAGTCGTTTAGATTCTCGGTCACCGGCCAGGGAGGCCATTGGTCCCTTCCTCTGCCTGGAATCCGCCATGAGCGCATTGCAACCGTCCCGTTCCTACCGCATCACCGGTTATTCCCCCGCCATCAGCAACGGCTATCGCCAACGCCTGTTCTCCATGGGGCTTCTGCCCGGCGCGGCGCTGCGCGTGGTGCGTATCGCCCCGCTGGGCGACCCGATCCAGGTCGAGACCCGCCAGACCAGCCTGGCGCTGCGGCGCAAGGACCTCGCCCTGCTGACCCTCGTCCCGCTCGACTGACCCCGCCCGGAATCCCCATGACCGCATTGACCCTCGGCCTGATCGGCAATCCCAACTCCGGCAAGACCACCCTGTTCAACCAGCTCACCGGCTCGCGCCAGCGGGTCGGCAACTGGGCCGGCGTCACCGTGGAGCGCAAGGAGGGTGCGTTCCACACCGCCCGCCACGCGGTACGCCTGGTCGACCTGCCCGGCACCTATTCGCTGACCAGCGTTTCCGCCCAGGCCTCGCTGGACGAGCAGATCGCCTGCCGCTACATCGCCAGCGGCGAAGTCGACGTGCTGGTCAACGTGGTGGATGCGGCGAACCTGGAGCGCAACCTGTACCTCACGGTGCAGTTGCGGGAGATGGGCATCCCCTGCATCGTCGCGCTGAACATGCTCGACATCGCCCGTAGCCAGCGCATCCGCATCGATATCGACGGTCTGGCGCGGCGTCTCGGTTGCCCGGTGGTGCCGCTGGTGTCCACCCGCGCCGATGGCATCGACGAGCTGAAGGCGGCCATCGACGAGTTGCAGGTCCCGCAGGCGGCGCTGGCGGTGGACTACCCGCCGGCCATCCAGGCGCAGGTCGGCTACCTTCTGGAAACGCGCGCTCCGGCGGCCTCGGCCATCGAGCCGCGCTGGCTGGCGTTGCAGGCGCTGGAAGGCGACATCTTCAACGGCCCGGCGCTGGGCTTGCCGCCCGCCACCCTGGAACAGGCGCGCCGGGGCTGCGGCGAGGAGCCCGAGCTGGCGATCGTCGATGCGCGCTACCGGCTTATCGGCGAGATCTGCGCGGCGGTCTGCGACCACCAGCAGGCGCAGCCGCACCGGCTGACCCAATGGCTCGACCGGATCGTCCTGAATCGCTGGCTGGGCCTGCCGATCTTCCTGCTGGTGATGTACCTGATGTTCTTCTTCGCCATCAACATCGGCGGGGCGCTACAGCCGATCTTCGACAAGGGCTCGTCGGCGATCTTCATCGATGGCATCCAGTGGCTGGGCATTCGCTTCGGCCTGCCCGACTGGCTCACGGCGTTCCTCGCCCAGGGCATCGGCGGCGGGGTCAACACGGTGTTGCCGCTGGTGCCGCAGATCGGCTTGATGTACCTGTTCCTCTCGCTGCTCGAGGATTCCGGCTACATGGCCCGCGCGGCCTTCGTCATGGACCGCCTGATGCAGGCGCTGGGCCTGCCGGGCAAGTCGTTCGTGCCGCTGATCGTCGGTTTCGGCTGCAACGTACCGTCGATCATGGGTGCGCGGACCCTGGACGCGCAGCGCGAGCGGCTGATTACCATCATGATGGCGCCGTTCATGTCCTGCGGCGCGCGCCTGGCGATCTTCGCCGTATTCGCCGGGGCCTTCTTCGGCCAGGGCGGCGCGCTGGTGATCTTCTCCCTGTACCTGCTCGGCATCGTCGTGGCGATCCTCACCGGGCTGTTGCTCAAGCACACTTTGATGCGCGGCGAGGCCTCGCCGTTCGTCATGGAACTGCCGCTGTACCATGTGCCACACCTTAAGAGCCTGCTGCTGCAGACCTGGTCGCGCCTGCGCGGCTTCGTGGTGCGGGCCGGCAAGGTGATCATCCTGGTCAGCCTGGTGATCGGCGGCCTGAACAGCATCACCCTCGACGGCAAGCCGGTGCAGGGCGACATCGGCCATTCCGCCCTGGCCAGCGTCAGCCAGCGTCTCACTCCGCTGCTGGCGCCGCTCGGGGTGCAGCCGGACAACTGGCAGGCCACCGTCGGCCTGGTCACCGGGGCGATGGCCAAGGAAGTGGTGGTCGGCACCCTGAACACCCTCTACACCGCCGAGCAGATCCAGGGCGAGGCCTTCGACTACGAAGGCTACGACCTGCCCGGGCAACTGCGCGACGCCCTGGTCGAAACCTGGGACGGCCTGGTCGATACCTTCAGCCTCAGCGTGCTGGCCAACCCGGTGGAGGCGAGCATGGCCGACGGCGACATGGAGACCGGCTCGATGGGCACCATGGCGAGCAAGTTCGGCAGCCCCATCGCGGCCTACAGCTACCTGGTCTTCGTCCTGCTCTACGTGCCCTGCGTGACCGCCATGGGCGCGATCGCCCGGGAAAGCAGCAAGGGCTGGATGGCTTTCTCGGTGCTCTGGGGGCTGAACGTCGCCTACTCACTGGCGACCCTCTGCTACCAGGTCGCCACCTTCGCCGCGCACCCCGAGCGTAGCGTCCTGACCATCGCCGTGGTGCTGCTCTTCAACCTGATCCTGATGACCTGCCTGCGTCTGTTCGGCCGTGAGCAGGTACTGCAACTGCCAGGCCGAATGGCCGATGCCCCGAGCGGGCAGGGAGGATGTCACTGATGGCGACACTCATGCAGATCCGCGCCGCCCTGGAAGACGGCCAGGCGCGTGGGCTGAAACAGCTCAGCCGCCAGGTGGACGCGCCGCCGGCGCTGGTGGAGGCGATCCTGGAGCGGCTGATCGCGCTCGGCAAGGTCGAGCGGGTGGCTGCGCAAAGCTCGGGCGGTTGCGGCGGCGGTTGCAAGGGCTGCGCCCAGCGCGATCCGTGCGCGGAGCCGGAGCCGTATTTCCGCCTGCGCTAGACGGGCAAAGCACAGAGCCCGCCACGGCAAGCGTGGCGGGCTCTTCCTGGCTGGCGCGATCAGGCCAGGGTCGGATAGTCCAGGTAGCCTTCGGTACCGCCGGTATAGAAGGTTTCCGGGCGCGGCGGGTTCAGTTCGGCGCCCTGGCGCAGGCGTTCGACCAGGTCCGGGTTGGCGATGAAGGGGACGCCGAAGGCCACCGCATCGGCGTCGCCCTTGGCCAGGATGGCGTTGGCGCTGTCGAGGGTGAACTGCTCGTTGGCGATGTAGGGTCCGCCGAAGGCTTTCTTCAGGGCTACGCCGATGCTGTCGTCGGCCTGCGCTTCGCGGGCGCAGATGAAGGCGATGCCGCGCTTGCCCAGCTCACGGGCGACATGGCTGAAGGTTTCCAGGCGGTTGGAATCGCCCATGTCGTGGGAGTCGGCACGCGGCGCCAGGTGTACGCCGACGCGCTGGGCGCCCCATACGGAGATCGCCGCGTCGGTGACTTCCAGCAGCAGGCGCGCGCGGTTCTCGATGGAGCCGCCGTAGCGGTCGGTGCGCTTGTTGGTGCTGTCCTGGAGGAACTGGTCGAGCAGGTAGCCGTTGGCGCCGTGGATCTCCACGCCGTCGAAGCCGGCGGCCTTGGCCCGCTCGGCGCCCTGGCGGTAGGCCTCGACGATGTCGGCGATCTCCTCGGTGTCCAGCGCGCGCGGGGTGACGTAGGGACGCTTCGGGCGCACCAGGCTGACGTGCCCCTCGGCGGCGATGGCGCTCGGCGCCACCGGCAGCTCGCCATTCAGGTAGAGCGGGTCGGAAATCCGCCCGACGTGCCAGAGTTGCAGGAAGATGCGCCCGCCGGCGGCGTGCACCGCCTTGGTCACGTTGCTCCAGCCACGGACCTGGTCATCGGACCAGATGCCGGGGGTGTCGGGATAGCCCACGCCCATCGGCGTGACCGCGGTGGCCTCGCTGAGGATCAGGCCGGCATCGGCGCGCTGGGCGTAGTACTCGGCCATCAGGGCGTTGGGCACGCGGCCTTCATCGGCGCGGCAGCGGGTCAGCGGCGCCATGACGATGCGGTTGGGCAGCTCGAGGTCGCCGAGCACGATGGGATCGAACAGAGTAGCCATGGAACATCCTCCACTAGGGAATAGACGGACAGGGGATCAATCGAGGACCGGCTGCGCCTGGGCGCGGCCGTTTCCGGAAAAGGCGATCAGGGTGGCCAGCAGCGCCAGCGCGGCCAGCGCGGCGGCGGCCAGCGGCACGCGGGTCAGGCCCAGGCCGTGGTCGATGACGCTGCCGCCGACCCAGGCGCCGAGCGCGTTGCCGACGTTGAAGGCGCCGATGTTCAGGGTCGCCACCAGGTTCGGCGCGGCATGCCCGACGCGGACCACGTTGACCTGCAGCGCGGGCACCGCGGCGAAGGCGGCGGCGGCCCAGAAGAACAGGGTGATCTCCGCCGGCAGCAGGGCCTGGCTGGTCCAGCTGAACAGCGCCGAGACCAGCGCCATGGCGGCGAACACCGCGGCCATGGTGGTGCCCAGGCGCCAGTCGGCGAGGCGGCCGCCGATCACGTTGCCGACGGTCAGGCCGACGCCGATCAGCAGCAGGGTCCAGGTCACGCCGCGCGGGCTGACCCCGGTGACTTCGCCGAGCAGCGGCGCGACGTAGGTGAACAGGGCGAACATCGAGGCGGCGAACAGCACGGTGGTGCCCAGGGCCAGCCACAGCGACGGGTTCTTCAGCGCGGACATTTCCTGGCGCAGGTCGACCTTCTCTTCCTCGCGGTCGTTTGGCAGCACCCTGGCCAGGCCGACGAAGGCGACCACGCCGATCAGGGTCACCACCCAGAAGGTCGCGCGCCAGCCGGCTTCCTGGCCGAGCGCGGTACCCAGCGGCACGCCGAGCACGTTGGCCAGGGTCAGGCCGGTGAACATCAGGGCCACGGCGGAAGCGCGGCGGTTCGGCGCCACCAGGCTGGCGGCGACCACCGAGCCGATGCCGAAGAAGGCGCCATGGCAGAGCGCGGTGACGATCCGCGCCAGCATCAGCAGGCCGTAGTTGGCGGCCACCGCGCAGAGCAGGTTGCCGACGATGAAGATGCCCATCAGCGCGAGCAGGGCTTTCTTGCGTTCCAGGCGGGCGGTGGCCATGGCCATCAGCGGGGCGCCGAAGGCCACGGCGAAGGCGTAGCCGCTGATCAGCCAGCCGGCGCTGGGAATGGATACCCGCAGGTCGCCGGCGACCTGCGGCAGCAGGCCCATGATGACGAATTCGGTGGTACCGATGGCAAAGGCGGATAAAGCGAGGACGAGAAGAGACGCCGGCATCGGTCGAGCTCCTGGACTGCGAGGTGGTGGGGTGGAAGCGAGTGCTGCTTACAGCTCGTCGCCGAGTTGGTCGAGGAAGGCCTGGATGGTCTCCTCGTTGCGCTTGAAGAAGTTCCACTGGCCGACCCGGCGGCTGGTCACCAGACCGGCGCGTTGCAGGGTGGCGAGGTGTACCGATACGGTGGACTGGGAGAGACCGGTACGCTGGTCGAACTTGCCGGCGCAGACGCCGATCTCGAACGGGTGGTCCTGCTCGACGAAGTACTTCTCCGGTTCCTTCAGCCAGCGCAGCATGTCGCGTCGCACCGGGTGGGAGAGAGCCTTGATGATTTCGTCGATGTCCAGTGGCATGGCGGTGGTCCGTTGGCCGTCCATATCGGGTTGGGACGAACTATATATCGGTGTGGGACGATATGGGGATCGATTGCGACGATAGTCGCTATCGACAGGGCTGATGACGATGATCGAAACGACCGTTCCGTCCCTGGGGTAAGCTAGCCCGCATGAACTACCTCGCGCATCTCCACCTCGGCGGCCCGCAACCGGCCCAACTGCTCGGCAGCCTGTACGGCGACTTCGTCAAGGGCCGCCTGCAGGGACAATGGCCGGACGAGATCGAGCGGGCCATCCAGTTGCACCGGCGCATCGACGCCTTCACCGACAGCCACCCACTGGTGCATGCGGCCAAGCGGCGCTTCCCGCTGGAGCGCCGGCGTTTCGCCGGCGTCCTGCTGGACGTGTTCTTCGACCACTGCCTGGCGCGCGACTGGAACGACTACGCCGACGAACCGCTGCCGCAGTTCGTCGAGCGGGTCTACGGCACCCTGCGCACCGCCTCGCCGCTGCCGGAGCGCCTGGCGCGCATCGCGCCGCGGATGGCGGCCCAGGACTGGCTGGGCAGCTACCGCGAGTTCGCGGTCTTGCGTGAAGTGCTGGGCGGCATGTCGCGGAGGCTGTCGCGACCGCACCTGCTGGACGGCTCCTGGGAAGAACTGGCCCAGCGCTACGATGACCTGAGCGCGGATTTCCGCGCCTTCTACCCGCAACTCCAGGCTTTCGCCCTGAGCCAGCGCTGAGCCTGGCGCAGCGGCCATTGGCCCGGCCGGCGGAATCACCTATCAATTGTTTCAGTCCGAAGCATCCGCTTGATGCACATCAAACGGCAGCGGTCGCGTCGATCGTTCAATGGGGCCGACGTTCAACGCTCTGCCAATGGAGGTGGAAGATGAAACGAATCCTGGTGGCGACCGACCTGTCCTCGCGTTCTGAGCTGGCGGTCATGCGCGCCGCGGCGCTGGCCAAGGCGAGGAATGCCGAACTGACCGTGCTGAACGTGCTCGACGACGACCAGCCGCCGGTGCTGATCGCGCCGCAACGGCTGGCCATCGCCAACCTGCTGGAAGTGAACGGACAGGCCCTGAAGGAGCGCCTCGGCGTCGAGTCCAAGGCGATCGTGCGGGTCGGCGATCCGGTGGTGGTGATCAACGCGGTGGCCGAGGAGATCGGCGCCGACCTGCTGGTGATGGGCGCGCACCGGCACACGCCGCTGCGCGATCTGTTCATCGGCACCACCCTGGAGCGGGTGGTACGCAATGCGAAGATCCCGGTGCTGCGCGCGGCCGGTGCGCCGGAAGAGGAGTACCGCCGGGTGCTGCTGGCGCTGGACTTCTCGCCGACCTCGACGCGCGCGGTGCAGATGGCCGGCCAGCTCGGCTTCCTCGACGCCGCCAGCCTCACCGCGCTGCATGCCTTCGAGCCGTTCGCCAAGGGCATGATGCGTTATTCGGGGATCAAGGAAGACCGCGTCGAGCATTACGTCGACCAGGAGGAACTCAAGGCCAACGTCGAGCTGCGCGACTACGTCGCCGGCCTGGGGCTGGGCCGCGAGGACATCCAGTTGCGCGTCGGCGAAGGCTTGCCGATCAACGTGATCATGACCGAGGTACGCCGCCAGGCGCCGCAGTTGACGGTGCTCGGCACCCAGGGCCTGACCGGCTTCCGCCGCGCGCTGATCGGCAGCGTGGCCGAGGCGGCCCTCGGCGACCTGCCATGTGACGTGCTGGCGGTGCCGCCCAAGCGCGACTAGGCGGCGCGCCGGGTTTGCGTAGGGGCGGCAGTGCCGAACAGCGCCAGGCGCACCGCCTGCTGGGCCTGGCGGGCCAGTTCGGCGCGGTCCAGGCCCTGGCTGGGGATCGGTTCCAGCAGTTGGATATGCACGCTGCCGCGCTCGCCGCGCAGCAGGCGGCCGAGGTGGCTGAGCAGGTCGTCGTCGCCGATGAACGGCGCCTGCGCATCGGGCACGCCGTCGCGGCGGTAGCTGATCGCCACCGGCTGCACCGCCACGCCGGCTTCCAGGGCGCTGGCCATCAGGCGACCGTGGAAGGTGCGCAGGCTTTCGCCGTTGGTGGTGGTCCCTTCCGGGAAGATCAGCAGGTTGCGTCCGCGGTGCAGCTGTTCGGCCAAGCGCTGGTTGATCAGCCGGCTGTCGCCCGAGCCGCGGCGGATGAACAGGGTGCCGGCCTTTTCCGCCAGCCAGCCGGCCAGCGGCCAGGCACGCACCTCGGCCTTGGACAGGAAGGTCAGCGGCGCCAGGGCGCCGAGCAGCGGGATATCGGTCCAGGACACATGGTTGGCTACCCACAGCATGGGTTGCCGGGGCGCTTCGCCGCTGACCCTGACCTCGAAGGGCAGGGCCGCGCAGAGGCGCGCCAGCCACCAGCGGGTCAGGCGCTGGCGCAGCGGCGTGACGTCGGCGCCGGGCAGCCGCTCGCGCAGGCTGACCCAAGCGGCCAGGCCCAGTCCGAGCGCGACCAGCCCGAGCAGGCGGGCGCTGCGCAGCAGCAGGCGCAGCCGCGCCATCAGACCGCCGCCTTGAAGTGGCGGGCGTAGCGCGGGCAGAGTTCGTCGCGCTTGAGCAGGATGAACACGTCGGCGACCTGGAAATCCGGGTCCCAGCAGGGCTCGCCGCAGATCTTCGCGCCCAGGCGCATGTAGGCCTTGAGCAGCGGCGGCAGCTCGGCGGTGAGGTTTTCCGGGACGTCCAGCGGCGGCAGCGGGTTCTTCGGCTCGGCCTGCAGGTAGTCGGTGCACAGGTAGCGTTCGCGCAGCCGCTGCATCACCGCCTTGGCCTGCATACCGCCGTCGCGCATGGGAATGCTGGCGCAGCCCATCAGGTAGCGGTAGCCGCCCTCGTTGAGGACCTCGGCGAGTTCGCCCCAGAGTACCGCGATGGTGGCGCCGTTGCGGTATTCGGGAGCGACGCAGGTGCGGCCGATCTCCAGGACCGGGCCGTGCAGGGCGTCGAGGCCGGAGAGGTGGAACTCCTCTTCGCTGTAGAAGCGCCCGAGGCGTTCGGCGGCGCGATGGTCGAGCAGCCGGGTGGTGGCCACCAGGGCGCCGCTGTCGAGGTCGCGGACGCCGATGTGTGCGCAGTGACGGTCGTAGTCGTCGCGGTCGAGGCCGTCTTCGGCGCCTTCGAGCTTGGCGTCGAACTCGGCGCTGAATACGCGGTAGCGCAGGGCCTGGGCCTCGCGCAGGGCGCGGGCGCCGTTCAGGCGCTCGGCCTTCAGGCGGCGTCCGGCGACGGGTTCGCGGGTAATGGCGGTCTGGGTCATGCCTGGGCCTCCTTGGGCCGGCGCCGCGGGTTGCGGCCGCTCGGCTTTGCTGTGCAAGCTCAGGCTAGGAAGGCGCGGTGTCACCCCTGTGACAGGGGCGTGATGCTTGTATGACATTGTCGCCGGATGTAACGCGCCGTTGTTCAACGCTGGCACCCTCGGCAGGATGCCGGTTCCGACACATTCCACACTGGAGTCCGCCATGTCCTGGCAACGCTTGCTCGGCCCGCTCGACCGCCTGCCCACCGAAGGCTCCCTGGAAGACTGGCACGCCGCCGCCCTGGCGCGCGCCGACGGTCTTGGCACCCTGGAGCGGGCGGTGCTCGGCGGACGATTGGCGGCGAGTCCGGGCCTGGCCTTCCTCGCCGGCTACCAGGCGGCCCTGCGCGCGCTCTGGCCGGCGGCGCCGGAAGGTCTCGGCGCGCTGTGCGTGACCGAGAAGCGCAGCGTGCGCCCGGCGGATCTGCAGACCCGCCTGGAGGGGCTGGTCCTGCATGGACAAAAGGATTTCGTCACCGCTGGCGACAGCGCCTCCTGGTGGCTGGTGGCCGCCCGCGACGAGGCTCCGGGGCAGCCGCCGCGACTGTCGATGACGGTGGTCCTGGCCGGCGCCCCGGGGGCGCGCCTGGAGGCGTTGCCGGCGCTGCCGCTGATGCCGGATGTGCCGCATTCCCGCCTGTTGCTCGACGGTGCCCATTGCGAGCGCCTGCCCGGCGATGGTTGGGACGACTACGTCAGGCCGTTCCGCCTGCTGGAGGATGTCCATGTGCTGGCGGCGCTGGTCGGCTGGCTCTATGGGGTCGGCCATGAATGCGGCTGGCCCTCGCCGCTGCTGCTGCGCCTGGCCGGCATCCTCGGCGGCTGCGCCGAGGTCGCGCGGCATCCGGTCGCCTGCGTCGGCACCCAGGCGGTACTGGCTGGGCTGTTCGAACAGTTCTCGGCGCTGGAGGGGCAACTGGATGCCGCCTTCGCCGCCAACGCCTCGACCTGGGAGGCATTATGGCAACGCGATCGCGGCTTGCTGGCGATTGCCAACGGGGCCCGCAAAGTTCGCCTGGAGAAGGCCTTGACCCGCCTCGGGCTTGACCCAGGTCAGTGAGGCGCCGCGCCGCAGGCGCTTACCCTGCGCAGCATCCGGCGAGGAATGCTCCTCGGCGCCTGCACAGAGTAGATTTCACCGACCATGCGACGCGAACCGATCGTGCTGTTCGACAACGGCAGCCACCAGTGCCTGTGTTTCGATGACCTCGTCAGCGGCGAAGGGGTCCAGTCCAACCAGTTCCTGATCGTCGACAACGGCCAGTACCTGCTGCTCGATCCCGGCGGCGACCTGACCTACACGCCGCTCTCGCTGGAATTGTCGAAACGCTTTCCGCTGCAGGAGCTGGACTACATCTTCGCTTCGCACCAGGACCCGGACATCATCGCCGCCCTCGACAAGTGGCTGCTGCACACCCGCGCCCGGGTGATCTGCTCCAAGCTGTGGGCGCGCTTCCTGCCGCACCTGACGGCCAACTACCTGGCGGTCAGCCATGGCATCAACACCTACGACCGGGTCATGCCGTTGCCCGACCGCGGCCAGGCGATCGCTCTCGGCGACTGCTCGTTGAAGGCGATCCCCGCGCATTTCCTGCATTCGGTGGGCAACTTCCAGCTCTACGACCCGGTGAGCAAGATCCTTTTCTCGGGCGACATGGGCGCCTCGCTGGTGGACGACGCCGCGCCGGTCAGCGATTTCGCCGCGCATATCCAGTACATGGACGGATTCCATCGCCGCTACATGGCGGCGAACAAGATCTGCCGCCTGTGGGCGCGGATGGTCCGGGACATGGATGTGGAGATGATCGTGCCGCAACACGGGCGGCCCTTCGTCGGCAAGGAAATGATCAGCGCCTTCCTCTACTGGATCGAGAACCTCGAGTGCGGCATCGACCTGCTCGGTCCGGACGACTACCGCATGCCCGGCTGAGTCCGCGCTTCCTGGCGTCATCGACGCCATGCTAGGGTTGCCCCTCGACCGTCGAGAGGGCCCGCCGATGCCCGCTTTGCCGTTGTCCCGCCGCGCCCTCGCCGCGCTGGCCCTGGTATTCGCCCTCCCTGCCCTGGCCGAAGACTGGCCCGACACCGACTGGCCCCGTGCCCAACAGCCCGCGGGGCCGGCGCTGGAGGCATTCGAGCGCTATGCCTTCGGCCGTCGCGACGATGTTCGTCGCAAAGGCATCCGTACCGACGCGGTAGTGGTGATCCGCGACGGTCGCCTGCTCTATGAGCGCTACGCCGGCCCGAGCCGTGCCGAGACCCCGCACCTTACCTGGTCGGTGAGCAAGAGCCTGCTCGCCACGCTGCTCGGCGTCGCCGAGGGCGAAGGGCGCTTCCAGCTCGACGACCCGGTGGCGCGCTACTACCCGCCGTTCGCCCGTCATCCCGAGGTGACGTTGCGCCACCTGCTGAACTGGTCTTCCGGGCTGGACTGGCAGGAGGACTACGAGTTCGCGCCATTGAAATCCTCCGTGGTGGCGATGCTCTACACCCGTGGGCGTGACGACATGGCCGGCTTCGTCGCCGAGACCCCGCCGGCCCGGCCGCCGGGCCGGCGTTTCCGCTACTCCAGCGGCGACAGCAACGTGCTGGCGGCGGCCCTCCACGGCATGCTCGGCGCGGACTATGCCGAGTACCCCTGGCGCGCGCTGTTCGAGCCGCTGGGCATCCGTTCGGCGGTATGGGAGCGAGACGCCGCCGGCACGTTCGTCGGCTCGTCGTACGTCTACATGAGCGCCCGCGACCTGGCGCGCGTCGGCCTGCTGATGCAGCGCCACGGGCGCTGGCGCGAGCGGCAACTGCTGCCGCTGGCATGGGTCGAGTTCAACCTGACGCCCTTCGCCCGCTACCGGCCGAGCGCGGAAGAGGAGGGCGAGGCGGTGCCGGGCGGCCAGTGGTGGTTGAACCGTGCGGTGAAAGGCGCGCGGGCGCCCTGGCCGGACGTCGCCGAGACCGCCTTCGCCGCGCTCGGCCACTGGGGCCAGGCGCTCTACGTGCTGCCCGAGGAGAAGCTGGTGATCGTGCGCTACGCCGACGACCGCGACGGGCGTTTCCGTCACAACGAATTCCTGCGCCTGGCGCAGGCGGCGTTCGCCGGGGAGGCGCGGCCATGATCCGTCGCCATCCCTTGCTCTTCCTGTTCGTCCTGGGGCTGCTCGCCGCCCTCGCGTGGGCCTGGCAGAACCGCATCCACCTGGCGGCCTTTCCCGCCATCATCGGCGCCTACACGGCCAAGGAGTACTGCTCCTGCCGCTACGTGATGGGGAACTCCGCGGACTATTGCCGGGCCTATACCCAACAGTACGTGCCGATCAGCGGCTTCTTCGACGACGAAGCCCGCCGCCGGGTGACCGCCCGCGGCCTCGGCAGTACGCAGACGGCCGCCTGGCTGGGCCCGCGCGAGGGATGCCGGCTCATGCCCGAGGCGGACAGGCTGCCGGACTGACCGGCGGCGCATGTCGGGGCGCGGGGCGAGGGACGGCGCCGGCCCGAAGCCGGAGGTGGAATGCCTGTTGTATTGTGTGTCCTGTTGTTGCTCCTCAGCCCGCTGCTGTCGGCGGCGGAATGGCAACTGGAGCCGGATTACTCGCGGATCAGCTTCGTTTCCGTGAAACGCGCGAAGATGGCCGAGGTGCAGCGCTTCGACCGTCTCAGCGGCCAGATCGACAAGCAGGGCGTCGCGCGCATCGTGGTGCCGCTGGGCACCCTGGACAGCGGCCTGGCCCTGCGCGACGAGCGAATGAAGGACAACTTCTTCGAAACCTCGCGCTTCCCCGAGGCCACCGTGGAGAGCCGCCTGGACATGGCCGGCTTCGACGACCTGCGGGTCGGTCAGTCGCGGGTCGAGAAGCTCGACTTCACCCTCGACCTGCACGGCCAGCAGCGCCGCCTGAAGGCCGACGTGCTGGTCACCCGCCAGGGCGAAGGGCTGGTCCAGGTGGCGACCCTGGAGCCGGTGCTGCTGAAGCTGCTCGACTTCGACCTGGAAGAGAAGCTCAAGCCCTTGAAGGACATGGCCAATATTCCCTCGATCACTCCCGAGGTACCGGTGTTCGCCGTGCTGAACTTCCGCGAAGTGCCGCCGGAACAGTTCTGACGCGCCGGCGCAGGGCGGCGCGGGCCTTGGGTTCCACCCAGTGGAACCGCCTTCCGTTGTCCTTCGCCGCGCGCCGCGCTTAGCTGTGACCACGCCCGGCCGGCCTTGCGTCCGGGCCTCCCGCCAACAAGACCGGAGCGCAATCCGGCCAGAGGAGAGACGGCATGGCTCGACATCGACACATCGTGGCCTGGCTCGAGGAGGTCGCCGACGACCTGCGTAGCCTGCGCCAGGACATCCACGCCCATCCCGAACTGGGCTTCGAGGAGCGACGCACCGCCGCGCTGGTCGCCGAGTGCCTGCGCGGCTGGGGCTACGAAGTGCACGAAGGGATCGGCCGCACCGGCGTGGTCGGCGTCCTCCGCCAGGGCGACGGTACGCGGCGGCTCGGCCTGCGGGCGGACATGGATGCGCTGCCGATCGTCGAGGCCACGGGGCTCGGCTACAGCAGCTGCCACGGCGGGCGCATGCACGCCTGCGGCCACGACGGACACACCGCGATGCTGCTCGGCGCGGCACGCTACCTGGCGGCGACGCGGCGTTTCGACGGCACCCTGGTACTGATTTTCCAGCCCGCCGAGGAAGGCCAGGGCGGCGCCGAGGCGATGCTCGCCGACGGGCTGCTGGAGCGCTTTCCCTGCGATGCGCTGTTCGGCATGCACAACATGCCGGGACTGGAGGCCGGGCACCTGGGCTTCCGCGCGGGACCGATGATGGCTTCCCAGGACCTGCTGAGCGTCACCCTGGAGGGCGTCGGTGGCCACGGTTCGATGCCGCACTTGAGCGTCGATCCGCTGCTCGCCGCGTCGAGCGCGGTGATGGCCCTGCAGAGCGTGGTGGCGCGCAACGTCGATCCGCAGAAGGCCGCGGTGGTCACGGTCGGTGCATTGCAGGCCGGCGAGGCGGCCAACGTCATACCCCAGCGCGCCGTGCTGCGCCTGAGCCTGCGGGCGCTCGACGGCCAGGTGCGCGAGCAGGTGCTGCAGCGGGTTCGCCAGATCATCGAGTTGCAGGCCGCCAGCTATGGGTGCCAGGCCAGCATCGAGCACTACCCGGCCTATCCGGTGCTGGTCAACAGCGTCGAGGAAACCGAGTTCGCCCGCCAGGTCGGGGTCGAGCTGGCCGGCGCGGAGCAGGTCGACGGCGCCACGCCGAAGCTGATGGGCAGCGAGGACTTCGCCTGGATGCTACAGCGCTGCCCCGGCAGCTACCTGTTCATCGGCAACGGCAGAGGACGGCCGATGGTGCACAACCCGGCCTATGACTTCAACGACGACATCCTGGTCCGGGGCGCGGCCTATTGGGGCGCGCTCGCCGAGACCTGGCTGGCCGCCCCCGCGGCGTCCGGCCTTCGACTGACTGCCGCCAATAACGGCGCGGCCTGAGTCGCGCCGGCATTCCCCCGGTTACCAGGAGATTCCCATGCACGCTTGCCCGAGCGGTACCTCGCGTACCCGCCAGGTGGCGGCTGCCGTGATCGGCAACGCCCTGGAGTGGTACGACTTCATCGTCTACGGCTTCCTTTCCAGCCTGATCGCCAGGCTGTTCTTCCCTTCCGGCGACGAGTACACCTCGCTGTTGATGGCCCTGGCCACCTTCGGTGTCGGTTTCTTCATGCGTCCGGTCGGTGGGGTCCTGCTCGGCCTGTATGCCGACCGCAGGGGACGCAAGGCGGCGATGCAACTGATCATCCTGCTGATGACGCTGTCCATCGCGATGATCGCCTTCGCCCCGACCTACGCGGCGATCGGCGTCGGCGCACCGTTGCTGATCGTGATCGCGCGAATGCTGCAGGGTTTCGCCACCGGCGGCGAGTACGCCAGCGCCACGGCTTTCCTGGTGGAAAGCGCGCCACCGCACCGGCGCGGTCTCTACGGTTCCTGGCAATTGTTCGGCCAGTGCCTGGCGGTGTTCGCCGGTGCGGGGATGGGCGCGCTGGTCACCCATTGCCTGGACGCCGAGGCCCTGGAGAGCTGGGGCTGGCGGGTGCCGTTCCTGTTCGGTCTGCTGATCGGTCCGGTGGGATTGTGGATCCGCCGCTACATGGGCGAGACCGAGGCCTTCCTCGAAGCCATCCGGGAGCCCGGCGAGCGCCAGGGGCTGCTCGGCGTGCTGCGCGAATACCGGCGCAGCGTGCTGGTGAGCATGGGCCTGACGGTGATCGGCACGGTGTCCTTCTACGTGGTGCTGGTGAATATGCCGACCTTCGCCCACAAGCAGTTGGGCCTGCCGCTGGACGAGGTGTTCATGGTGCAGATGGCTGCGGTGGCGCTGATGACCCTGGTAATCCCGTTGGCTGGGGGACTCTCCGACCGGGTCGGGCGGCGCCCGGTGCTGTTGGTCGCGACCCTGGCCTTCATGTTCATGGTCTATCCGCTGTTCGCTTGGGTCGCCGCGGCGCCGAGCCTGGGGCGCCTGCTGCTGATGCAACTGTTGCTGTGCACGGCGATCGGCGGCTTCTTCGGCCCGGCGCCGACCGCGGTGGCCGAGCAGTTTCCGGTGCGGGTGCGTTCCACCGGCCTGGCGGTGGCGTATAACCTGGCGGTGATGCTGTTCGGCGGTTTCGCTCCGTTCATCGTCACCTGGCTCACCGAGGTCGGCGGCTCGCCAGTGGCGCCGGCGTTCTACGTGCTCGGCGCGGCCTTCCTCGGGCTGCTCGCCACCCTCTATCTGCGGGAGGGCGCGACGCCCGCCCCGCGCCCCCGTGAACCGGCCCTGGGCAAGCCGGCAAGGAGTCTGTGAATGAGCGCCACCCGCCATCGAAGCGACGGCCACGAGGAAATCGTCGCGCTTGACGCGCTGCCGCTGTCCGCGGCGATCCGCCGACGCGAACTATCCTGCCGCGAGGTCATGCAGGCCTACCTGGCGCAGATCGAACGGTTCAACCCGCGGGTCAACGCCATCGTCTCGCTGCAGGCGGAAAGCCGTCTGCTCGCCCAGGCCGACGAGCGCGACCGGCAACTGGCGCGCGGCGAATGGCTGGGCTGGATGCACGGCATGCCGCAGGCGATCAAGGACCTCGCCGCCACCTCCGGCATTCCTACCACCCTGGGTTCGCCGCTGTTCGCCGGGCAGGTGCCGGAGCACGACGCAATCGTCGTCGAGCGGGTGAAGAGCAGCGGTGCGATCGTCATCGGCAAGACCAACGTACCGGAGTTCGGGCTCGGCTCGCAGACCTACAACCCGCTGTTCGGCACCACCCGCAATGCCTACGATCCGGCGCGGATCGCCGGCGGCAGCAGCGGTGGGGCGGCGGTGGCGCTGGCGCTGCGCATGCTGCCGGTGGCCGACGGCAGCGACATGATGGGTTCGCTGCGCAACCCCGCCGCCTACAACAACGTCTACGGCTTCCGCCCGTCCCAGGGACGGGTGCCGCACGGCCCGCAAGCGGAACTGTTCGTTCAGCAACTGGCCACCGAAGGCCCGATGGGGCGCAGCGTGGCCGACCTGGCCCGGCTGCTGGCCACCCAGGCCGGCTACGATCCGCGCTGTCCGCTGTCGTTGCGCGACGATCCGCGCAGGTTCGCCGACGACCTCGGGCGCGACTTCCGCGGAGCCCGGCTCGGCTGGCTCGGCGACTACGCCGGCTACCTGCCGATGGAGGAGGGCGTGCTGGAGCTTTGCGAAGCCGCGCTGGGCGATTTCGCCGAGCTGGGCTGCGACGTCGAGGCGTGCCTGCCGGACTATCCCCTGGAGCGCCTGTGGCGCACCTGGCTGGTCCATCGCCAGTGGCTGGTGCAGGGCTCGCTTGGCGAGCTTTACGCCGATCCCGCACGGCGCGTCCGACTCAAGCCGGAGGCGCAGTGGGAAGTGGAGTCCGGGCTCGGCCTCGGCGCCGCCGAGGTCTATCGCGCCTCGCTGGATCGCAGCGACTGGTATCGGGCGCTGGCGCGTCTGTTCGAACGTTACGATTTCCTCTTGCTGCCCAGCGCCCAGGTGTTTCCTTTCGATGCAGAAACGGCGTGGCCGCGGCAGGTCGCCGGGCGGCCGATGGACACCTATCACCGCTGGATGGAGGTGGTGATCGGCCCGACCCTGGCCGGTTTGCCGGCGATCAGCGTACCTATCGGCTTCGGCGCGGCGGGCCTGCCGATGGGATTGCAGATCATCGGCCCGGCGCAGGCCGACCTGGCGGTGCTGCAACTGGCCCATGCCCACGAGGGCCTGACCCGTTGGGTCAGCCGCCGTCCGCCGGCGATGCTCGAGGCTCCAGGGGGAATCGACTAGGCCGCGGAGCAATGCTGCCGTATTCGCAGATTCTTCCTACATGACCTGGGCCTGCATCTTGCTTTGCCATAACGGTCTGTCGACGGTGGAGGTGTCGTCATGCCGGAAAGAGAAGAGGCGGGAACCGTGCGTTCGGTGGAGCGCGCGCTGGCGATCCTCGATCTGCTGGGCCAGCACCAGGCGCTGGGGCTCGAGGAACTGCATTACCTGACTGAGCTGCCCAAGGCCACGGTGTCGCGGCTGCTGCATACCCTGCTGGAGCAGGGCTGGCTGTACCGCGGCTTGACCGACCGGCGCTACCGGCTGCGTTCCACCCGCCTCTACGGTGACGCCGCCGAGCGCTTCCGCTGCCAGGTGGTGGAGCGTTCCGCGCCGCTGCTGGTGGAGTTGAGCGAGCGCACCGGGCTGGTCGCCGATTTGTCGATTCTCGACGGCGACCGCCTGCTGGTGGCGGAAAGCTCGGTGCCCGGCGTCCTGCGCAAGCGCTACCCGGCCAACCGGCTGGTGGTCGGCCAGCACGCCAGCCTGTTCCATTCTGCCATGGGCAAGGCCTGCCTGGGCGAACTGGCAGACAGCGAGGTGCGCCGCCTGGCGCGCCAGCACCAGGTAGACGAGGACCTCTGGTTGCGCACCCGCGAGCAGGCCCACGGCCAGGGCTACGGCGAGCGTACCGAGGGACACTGGGAGTATCCGGTGCGCCTGCCGTTCCTGATCCGCGCGGTGGCCTTGCCGGTACGCGCCCAGGGTCGCCTGCTCGGCAGCGTGGCGCTGCACTGGCCGCGCGACCAGGATTGCGTCGAACGGGTGCGCCGCCGGCACCTGGGAACCCTGGCCGATACCGTCAGTCAGTTGCAGCACGCGCTCGACTGACGCGGGAGTTTGCCTGCTCCCAGGCGGCCGGTTTAAGGTGGCGCCGGACGCAAAGGGAGCCCGCATGCACAAGTTGATCTGCCTCGGCCTGGCCCTCCTGGCCTTGCCGGTCCAGGCCGCCTGGTACCTGGACTACGAGTCGTCGCGACTCAGTTTCATCTCCACCAAGAACGCTACCCTTTCGGAAGTCGGCCGCTTCCTGGTCATGCACGGCAAGGTCGACGACAAGGGCCAGGCGCGCCTGCGCGTCGAGCTGGACTCGGTGAGCACCGACATCCCGCTGCGCGACGAACGCATCCGCGAGCATCTGTTCGAGACCAAGCGCTTCGCCGAGGCGGAGATCACCGCCCAGCTCGACCTGGCGCCGATCGTCGAGCTGGCCGACGGCGTGCAACTGGAAATGCGCCAGCCGGTGACCGTCAGCCTGCATGGCAAGCGCAAGAGCTACGCCAGCGACCTGTTGGTGACCCGCCTGGACGAGCATCGCTTCCAGGTGGTGACCCTGTCGCCGCTGGTGCTGGACGCCGCCGACTTCGACCTCGCCCCCGGCATCGAGACCCTGCGCAAGCTGGCCGGCGCCGGCAGCATCGGGCTCTCGGTGCCGGTCGGCGCCGTGCTGATCTTCACTTCGCGGTGAGCGGCCCGGTCTTTCCCTGGCGCAGCGACAACCGCTTCGCCCTGCTCAATGACGGCGTGCGGTTCTTCCCGCGCATGCTGCTGGCCATCGAGGCGGCGCAGCGGAGCATCGAGCTGGAGCTGTACCTGGTGGAAGACGGGCATTGCGCCGAACTGTTTCTCGTCGCCCTGCTGGATGCCCGCCGCCGGGGCGTCGCCGTGCGCTGCCTGTTCGACGGCTTCGGCTGCCTCGGCCTGGGCAGCGCCTGGATCCAGCGCCTGCGCGAGGCCGGCGGCGAACTGCGGCTGTACAACCCGCTGCGCTGGAAGCTGACTGGCGGCAATCTCTACCGCGACCATCGCAAGCTGCTGCTGGTGGACGGGCGCCTCGGCTATGTCGGCGGCGCCGGGATCACCGACGAATTCTGGGAACCGGTCAGCGACGTCAGCGCCTGGCGCGAGGTGATGGTCGAGATGGACGGCCCGGTGGTGGCGGACTGGGCCGCGCTGTTCGAGCGGCAATGGCTGGCCTGTCTCGAAGAGAAAGCCTGGAAGCCCCGTGAGAGCATGACCCTTACCCGCCTTCCGCCGCAGCCGGGGGCGGCCCGTGGGTTGGGCCGGGTGGCCTACGCCGACGCCCGCCAGCACCGCGACATCCTGCAATCGCTGGTCCGCGCGCTGAACGGCTCGCGCCGACGGATCTGGCTGGCGACGCCGTACTTCCTGCCGACCTGGAAGGTTCGCCGGGCCCTGCGCAAGGCCGCCCAGCGCGGCGTGGAGGTGCGCCTGCTGCTGGCCGGGCGGCTCACCGACCACGCCCCGGTGCGCTATGCCGGGCAGCGCTACTACCCGCGCCTGCTGCGCGCCGGCGTGCGCATCCACGAATACCAGCCGCGCTTCCTGCACCTGAAGATGGTCATGGTCGACGATTGGGTGAGCGTCGGCTCCTGCAACTTCGATCATTGGAATCTACGCTTCAACCTCGACGCCAATCTCGAGGCCCTCGACCCGGACTTCACCAATGAGGCGGCGGCGAGCCTGCTGGCGGACTTCGCCGACAGCCGCGAGGTGACCCTGGCGATGTGGCGCGCGCGACCCCTGTGGATGCGCCTGCACCAGCGCCTGTGGGGTTGGCTGGACCGGGTAGTGGTGAATTTCCTCGACCGCCGGCGCTAGGGAGCGGCCGTTCGTAGCCGCTGGCCGGCCCGGTGAAACTTGCCGGGGAGCTTGCGGGTCTACCCCGGACCGCCCATTACAATGACAAAGGAGAGATGCGTGGCAACGCCCGACTCCAAGGAACGTTTCATCGGACTGGAATGGTTGCGCTTCCTGCTCGGCCTGTACGTGGTGGTGTACCACACCCTGCATACCTATCCGAAAGAGCAGAAGTTTCCAGGTCTCGACGAACTGACCAGCCTGGGGTTCTTCGCCACCAGTACCTTCTTCGTGCTTTCCGGCTTCCTCCTGGCCCATGTCTACGCACGCAGCGGCCGGTTGCGCGAAAGCGCCCGCAGCTTCTGGACCAAGCGATTGTCCAATCTCTATCCGCTGCACCTGTTCTCCCTGCTGCTGTCGATCCTGGTGTTGCTGGCCCTCAGCCACCTGGGAATCGGTCCCGAGCTGGACAAGGCCACCCCGCGCTTCGTCATCTACGACACCAACGAAGTGCTCGGCCGCACCCACCCGGAACTCTTCCTGCACTGGATGAGCAACACCGAACTGTTCGTCAACAGCATCCTGCAGATCCTCCTGCTGCAGGCCTGGAATCCCTATTACCTGACCTTCAACGCGCCGTTGTGGTCGCTGTCGACGCTGATGTTCTTCTACCTGGCGTTTCCCTTCGTCGCCCCGCGGCTGATGCGCAGCCGGCACAAGTGGAAGGTGCTGGCGCTGGTCTGGCTGGTCTACCTGATCCCGCCGGTGCTGGTGGTGGCCAGCGAGAGCTACGGGATCCCCTGGACCGGCCTGCTGCATCGCAATCCGTTGCTGCGCCTGCCGGAATTCCTTGGCGGCATCCTGGCCTACGGGTTGTTCCGCGGCTACCGCGACCGCGGCATGGTGCCGGGACGTGGCCTGCTGGCCGCGCTGGTGGCGCTGGTGGTGGCGGCCTTCCTGGTGGCCGACTACCTGTTCACCCAGGGCGCCAAGCATTGGTACTTCCTGCTGCACAACGGCCTGCTGCTGCCGGCCCAGTTGCTGCTGGTGTGCCTTTGCGCGCTGCCCGCCGACCCGAAGAGCGCTTTCGTCCGCCACTGGTCGCCGCGCCTGGGGGCCGCCTCGCTGTCGCTGTTCGCCCTGCATGTGCCGATGTTCACCCTGTTCTCCCGTAGCGAGCGCCTTATCGCCGTGCCGGGGCGTTGTCTCGACGACTGGCGCGCCTGCACCGAGGCGGCGGCCGCGCTGCCATCGTCGCTGCTCTACTACCCGCTGTTCCTGGTCCTGCTAGTGGCGTTCTGCGTACTGTTCCAGGAGCGCGGCGTGGTGCCGGTGCGCAAGTGGCTGGTGCGCCGGCTGATGCCGACGCCGGCGCTGGCCAAGGTGCCGCGCCCGGCCTGAGGCCGTTCTCCCGGCGAACCGGACTTTCGACGGGTGGCAGGCCCGACCCGGCTGGTTATGCTGCGCGGATAACCATAAGAAGAGGGATGGAGCATGCTGCGCAGCCTGTCGCTGGCCCTGTCGATCGTCGCGAGCCTGGTCGGCTGCAGCACGCCCGGCGCGTTCTTCGGTGCGGTGGACGGACCGGCCTTCGTCGCCCATCCGAGCGCCGATGCCAGCCACGCCACCGTCTACCTCTACCGTCCGCGGAGCCAGTGGGCGGACGAGGAACTCGAGGCGCCGGGGATCTTCCTCAACAACGAATTGATCGGCAGCCTGCCGAGCAACGGCTACCTGGCGTTCGAGTTCGAGACCGGCAGCTACAAGCTGGAAATGCGCCGGCCGCTGGCGGGCAGCTTCTGGACCCTGTTCGCCGACGGTCCGATGGATTTCACCCGCATCGCCAGCTTCATGCTCGAGGCCAGGGCCGGCTCGGTCTACTACCTGCGCTACGACGAACTCAACCCGCCACCGAAGAGCGAGCACCCGGCGGGTGAGGGCGATGGCCCGCTGCAATTGGTGGCGGCCGATCTCGGCGCTGCGGAAATCGGCGCTACCCACCAGGTCCAGGAACCCATGCAGTTCGCCGCCAGCGGCTACCGGAAACGCGTGCAGCGCTCGTTCTGGGAAGGCGTCGGGCGGGCCCTGGACAAGATCGGCATCTGAACCCGGCACGCGTGTAGTAACCGTCTATTACCCGCGTCCCCCTGCGGATTGGCTACCTTAGGTGCATCCCCGGTATGACCGGGCCCTGCCCGAAGGAGTGCGCGTGATGGCTGCGAAGAAGATCCTGATGCTGGTCGGCGACTATGCCGAAGACTACGAAACCATGGTCCCGTTCCAGGCCCTGCAGATGGTGGGCCACCAGGTGCATGCGGTGTGTCCGGACAAGCGGGCCGGGCAAAGCGTGCGCACCGCCATCCACGATTTCGAAGGCGACCAGACCTACAGTGAGAAGCCGGGCCACAACTTCACCCTCAATGCCGACTTTGCCCAGGCCCGCGCCGAGGATTACGATGCCCTCCTGATCCCCGGCGGCCGCGCCCCCGAATACCTGCGCCTGAACGAGCAGGTGCTGGCTCTGGTGCGTGACTTCGACGCCGCGCGCAAGCCGATCGCCGCGGTCTGCCATGGCGCCCAGCTGCTGGCCGCCGCCGGCGTCCTGCAAGGGCGGGCGTGCAGCGCCTATCCGGCCTGCGCCCCGGAGGTGCGGCTGGCCGGCGGCGAGTACGTCGACATTCCGTCGGACCAGGCCCACATCGACGGCCACCTGGTCACCGCGCCGGCCTGGCCGGCGCATCCGGCGTGGCTGGCGCGCTTCCTTGAGGTGCTCGGCACCCGTATCAGCCACTGAGACCCAGGAGACCCCCGCGCATGTGCGAACTCTATGTGAAAGCCGACCCGATCCTCTATGAATCGCGCTCGCGTTCCTTGCGCATCCGCGGGGTGGTGACCACCCTGCGCCTGGAGAACCAGTTCTGGGACATCCTCCGGGAAATCGCCGAAGGCGAGGGCCTGAGCACCAACCAGTTGATCACCAAGCTCTACGAGGAAGTGATGGACTATCGCGGCGAGGTGCTCAACTTCGCCTCCTTCCTGCGTGTCAGTTGCACCCGCTACCTGGCGCAGCGGCGCGAGAAGGTCGCCGAGCTGAGCCTGGTCGGCCAGCGCGCCCAGGCCTGAGGGGAGGGAAGACGCGACCGGGGTGAAACGTTTAGGCTGGTCGCACTTCCTCCCCGATCCGGCGTCGCCTCGTGAAATACTCCCTGCCCACCACGGCCACCGCGCCGTTCTGTCCCTCGGCGGTCAGCCACAGCGTGGCGGTGCCGGCCGACGCCTCGCCGCTGCGCAAGCTGGCGCTGTTCGTCGGCCCCGGCCTGCTGGTCTCGGTCGGCTACATGGACCCCGGCAACTGGGCCACCGCCATCGAGGCGGGCTCGCGCTTCGGCTACGCGCTGCTGTTCGTGGTGGTGCTGGCGAGCTTTTCCGGGATGCTCCTGCAAAGCCTCTGTTCGCGCCTGGGGATCGCCACCGGCCGCGACCTCGCGCAGCTCTCCCGGGAGCGCTATCGCCCTGGCGTGGCGCGTGGCCAATGGCTGCTGGCGGAACTGTCGATCGTCGCCACCGACCTTGCCGAGGTGCTCGGCGCGGCGCTGGCCTTCCACCTGCTGCTGGGCGTCTCGATTACCACCGGGGTGGTCCTCACCGCCTTCGATACCCTGATCGTGCTGGCCCTGCAGGGCGCCAACTTCCGCCGCCTGGAGGCCATAGTGCTGGGGCTGATCGCGACCATCGGCGCGTGTTTCTTCGTCGAACTGGTGCTGATCGGCCCCTACTGGCCGGATGTCGCCGCCGGCCTGCGGCCATCCTGGGACACCCTGAGCAGCCAGGAGCCGCTGTACCTGGCGATCGGCATCCTCGGCGCGACGGTGATGCCGCACAACCTCTACCTGCATTCGTCCGTGGTGCAGACCCGGGTCAGCGGCGACGACGCGGCGAGCAAACGCTCGGCGATCCGCTTTTCCCGGCTCGACACCATCGGCTCGCTGTCCCTGGCGCTGCTGGTCAATGCGGCGATCCTGATCCTCGCCGCCGCGGCTTTCCACGGCAGCGGCCATACCGAGGTGGTGGAGATCCAGGACGCCTACCACCTGCTCGACCCGCTGGTGGGCGGCGCCCTGGCCAGCTTCCTGTTCGGCTTCGCCCTGCTGGCGGCGGGGCAAAGCTCGACCTTCACCGGCACCATTGCCGGGCAGGTGGTGATGGAGGGTTTCCTCCGGGCGAAGATTCCCTGCTGGCAGCGGCGCCTGATCACCCGCGGCCTGGCCCTGGTGCCGGCCTTGATCGGCGTGCTCTGGCTGGGCGAAGGCGCGGTAGGCAAGCTGCTGGTGCTCAGCCAGGTGGTGCTCAGCCTGCAATTGCCGTTCGCCCTGTGGCCGCTGATTCGCTTCAGCAGCGACCGGAACCTGATGGGGGAGTTCGTCAACCCGCGCTGGGTCAGCGCGCTGGCCTGGTCGTTGTTCGGCCTGATCTCGGCGGCGAACCTGACCTTGCTGTATTTCTGGTTCGGCTGAACCAAGGCGCCTGCGGCGCTGCCAGTCCAGGCTCCGGCCAGTGGCCGTACGAAAAAGCCCGGCGCGGGGCCGGGCTTTTCCAGGGATGGAGCAGGCTTACTTGACCTCGACCGCCAGGCTTTCGGCGATCTTCTTCTGCCAGACCGCCGGGCCGGTGATGTGCACCGACTCGCCGTTGGTATCGACCGCGACGGTGACCGGCATGTCCTTCACCTCGAACTCGTAGATCGCTTCCATGCCCAGTTCGGCGAAGGCCAGCACCTTGGACTTCTTGATCGCCTGGGCGACCAGGTAGGCGGCGCCGCCGACGGCCATCAGGTATACCGCCTTGTTGTCCTTGATCGCCTCGATGGCGATGGGACCGCGCTCGGACTTGCCGATCATGCCCAGCAGGCCGGTCTGTTCGAGGATCTGGCGGGTGAACTTGTCCATCCGGGTGGCGGTGGTGGGACCGGCCGGGCCGACCACCTCGTCGCCGACCGGATCGACCGGGCCGACGTAATAGATGAAGCGGCCTTTCAGGTCCACCGGCAGCGTTTCGCCCTTGTTCAGCATGTCGACCATGCGCTTGTGCGCGGCGTCGCGGCCGGTGAGCATCTTGCCGTTGAGCAGCAGGGTCTCGCCCGGTTTCCAGCTTTGCACCTCTTCCGGGGTGATCTTGTCCAGGTCGACGCGGCGCGCGGACGGGCCGGCTTCCCAGACGATCTCCGGGTAGGCGTCGAGCGACGGCGCTTCCAGTTCGGCGGGGCCGGAGCCGTCGAGCACGAAGTGGGCGTGGCGGGTCGCGGCGCAGTTGGGGATCATGCACACCGGCAGCGAGGCGGCGTGGGTCGGGTAGTCCATGATCTTGACGTCGAGCACGGTGGTCAGGCCGCCCAGGCCCTGGGCACCGATGCCCAGCTGGTTGACCTTCTCGAACAGCTCCAGGCGCAGTTCCTCGATGCGGTTCTGCGGGCCGCGGGCCTTCAGTTCGTGGATGTCGATCGGGTCCATGAGGACTTCCTTCGCCATCACCGCTGCTTTCTCCGCGGTGCCGCCGATGCCGATGCCGAGCATGCCCGGCGGGCACCAGCCGGCGCCCATGGTCGGTACAGTCTTCAGCACCCAGTCGACGATCGAGTCGGACGGGTTGAGCATGGCCATCTTCGACTTGTTCTCCGAGCCGCCGCCCTTGGCCGCGACATCGACTTCGACCTTGTCGCCGGGAACGATGGAGTAGTGGATCACCGCCGGCGTGTTGTCCTTGGTGTTCTTCCGCGCGCCGGCCGGGTCGGCCAGGATCGAGGCGCGCAGGACGTTCTCCGGCAGGTTGTAGGCGCGGCGCACGCCTTCGTTGATCATATCGTCGACGCTCATGGTAGCGCCGTCCCAGCGCACGTCCATGCCGACCCGGACGAACACGGTGACGATCCCGGTGTCCTGGCAGATCGGGCGGTGGCCGGTGGCGCACATGCGCGAGTTGATCAGGATCTGCGCCATGGAGTCGCGGGCAGCCGGCGATTCTTCGCGCAGGTAGGCCTCATGCATGGCCTGGATGAAATCGACCGGGTGGTAGTAGGAGATGAACTGCAGGGCATCGGCGACGCTCTGGATCAGGTCGTCTTGCTTGATCACGGCCATGGAGCACGGTCCTCTTCAGGCGGGTAATTCGAATGCGGGGCAGGGTCACGGAGCCGGCCGCAGCCGAGGAGCGCGCCGGTCAGGCACCGGCGCAAAAAAGGCGCGACAGTATAGCCGTTCCGGCGAGACGGGCGCACGCGCCGACGATCAGACCTTGGTCGGCCACGGCTGGTCGGCCGATAAATCCGCGGTCCGCTAGCTGGCAGTTCGTTCGACTAGGCAACCCGCAGGGGGCAGGGTACATTGCGGCCAGGTGCCATTACGGGACGGAGCCCATGCGCACAGACAAGCCTCCTCTGAAACAGCGTGCGCTGCAAAAGCTCTTGCTCCGCCGGTTCGGCATGGCCGCAGGCACTTACCTGCTCGGCCTGGTCCTGCTCTGGCTGGCGCTACTCAGCGGCTTCTACCGCGCAGCGCCGACCACCGCGGCGGCCAGCACCACCCTGGTGGTGGCTTGCCAACTGGCCTTCCTCTGGCTGTTCGCCAGCGGTCGCAACCTGCGTTACGCCGATCCCAGCCTGACCGAGCCGCAGGTGCTGGTGGCGATCGCCTGGCTGACCTATTTCCTCTATCACGTCGACAGCCTGCGCGGCACCTTCATGGTGTTCTACGTGCTGGCCCTGCTGTTCGGCGTGTTCCAACTGCCGCCGCGGGTCTTCGCCCGCTGTGCGGCGCTGGCGTTCATCGCTTTTTCCGGCATCTACCTGGTAGAGGCCTTGCAGCAGCGTCTCGAGCTGCCGGGCCGGGCTGCATTGCAGGTGCTCGTGATGTTCATCGTAATGGTCTGGCTGAGCCTGTTCGCCAGCTACATACAGGCGATGCGGCAACGCATGCGCCAGCGCCGCTATGCCTTGCAGGCGCACCAGGACACGCTGCGCGGCATGATGCGCCAACTGGAAGACCTGGTGGCTACCGACGAACTCACCGGGCTGTTCAACCGCCGGCATTTCATGCGCCTGGCCAGTCGGGCGCTGGAAGACCTGCTGCCGAACCGGCAGCACGGCCTGGCGCTGATCGACCTCGATCACTTCAAGCGGATCAACGACCGCCACGGCCACGCCGCCGGCGATCGGGTCCTGCAGACCTTCGCCGCGGTGGCGCGTTCCTGTCTGCGCGATGGCGACGTCCTGGCCCGTT
This sequence comes from Pseudomonas sp. HMSC057H01, assembly GCF_001836405.1. Taxonomy (NCBI): domain Bacteria; kingdom Pseudomonadati; phylum Pseudomonadota; class Gammaproteobacteria; order Pseudomonadales; family Pseudomonadaceae; genus Pseudomonas; species Pseudomonas sp. HMSC057H01. The sequence goes on from NZ_KV828506.1 coordinate 171,534, forward strand.
ACGGCGGCGAGGAGTTCGTCCTGCTGCTGCCCCACGCCGACGCGGAACAGCTGGAAAGCTGTTGCGAACGCCTGCGCCTGGCGTTCGAACAGGCGGAACCGGTCGGGGTCACGGTGGATACCCTGAGCCTTTCGGTGGGCATGACCCTGCTGTATGCCGACGACGATCTCGACGAGGCCTTGCAGCGGGCCGACCAGGCGCTCTACCGTGCCAAGCGTGGCGGACGAAACCGCTGCGACGCCACCTGGGAGGTCACCAGTGCCTGACATACGGGTCGGCGAGCGACGTCTTGCCGTCGCCGCCGGCAGCAACCTGCTGGATGCGCTGCTCGCCGGCGGCATCGCCGTGCCCCATAGCTGCCGCGCCGGCAGTTGCCACGCCTGCCTGGTGCATTGCCTGCAGGGCGAGGTGGAAGACACCCTCCCGGAGGCGCTCGATCCGGTACGGCGCGAAGCGGGCTGGCGGCTGGCCTGTCAGTGCCGGGTGCTCGGCGACCTCGTGTTGCAGCCTTTCGATCCTGAGCGCGACGGGCTGCCGGCCAGGGTCGTCGCCTGCCACTGGCTGGGCGATGTGCTGCGCCTGCGCCTGGAGCCGGAGCGGCCCTTGCGCTATCGCGCCGGGCAGCACCTGCTGCTGTGGAGCGACGATGGCGTGGCGCGTCCCTATTCGCTGGCCAGCCTGCCTCACGAGGACCCATGGCTGGAGTTCCACATCGACTGTAGCGCTCCCGGCGCGTTCTGCGACCGCGCCCGGCGCCTGGCGCCTGGCGCGCTCCTGCGTCTGGGCGAGTTGCGCGGCGGGGCGTTGCGCTACGAGCCGGACTGGCAGGAGCGACCGCTGTTGCTGATGGCCGCCGGCACCGGGCTGGCGCCGCTCTGGGGGATACTTCGCGAAGCCTTGCGCGCGGAACACCAGGCGCCGATCCAGCTGCTGCACCTGGCGCGCGACCACTACCTGGCGAGCGAGTTGGCGGAGTTGGCCGGACGTCATCCGCAACTGCGCGTCAACCTGGTGTCGGCGGCGCAGTTGCCCTCTGCCTTGGCCGATCTCCGCCTTGTTCCGCGGCGCAGCATGGCCTTACTCTGCGGCCAACCCGCCAGCGTCGAACGCTTCGCCCGGCACCTCTACCTGGCCGGCGTACCGCGTAGCCAGACCCTGGCGGACCTGTTCCTGCCCCACGCCTGACGCGGCGCCGGTGGCGGTGCCTTGCAGCCATTGCCGCGGCCCTGCGCCGCATCCCTGGAGTGACGATGAGCGAGCTGATTCGGGTCGAACGCGAAACGGGGCTGCTGACCCTGCGCCTGGACCGCCAGGACAAGAAGAACGCGCTGACCCGCGCGATGTACAGCCGAATGGCCGAGGCGCTGCTGGAGGCGCAGGCCGATACGGCTGTGCGGGTGGTGCTGATCACTGGCGGCGACGCCTGCTTCACCAGCGGCAACGACATCCTCGACTTCCTCGAGCAACCGCCATCCCTGCGCGACAGCCCGGTCGGCCGCTTCATGAGCGCCCTGCTGGAATTCCCCAAGCCGGTGATCGCCGCGGTGAACGGACCGGCGGTGGGTATCGGCACCACCCTGCTGCTGCATTGCGATCTGGTCTTCGTTGGTCGCAACGCGCGATTGAAGATGCCGTTCGTCAACCTCGGCCTGACACCGGAGTTCGGCTCGAGCCTGATCCTGCCGCGCATGCTCGGTCATGCCAAGGCTGCGGAATTGCTGATGCTCGGCCAGGACTTCAGCGGCGAGCAGGCGGCGGCCTGGGGCCTGGCCAATGCGGCGCTGGAGGATGGCGCCACGGTGCTGGAGCACGCCCGCGATGCGGCCCGGCGCTTCCTGCACCTGGCGCCCTCGGCGGTAGTGGAGAGCAAGCGCCTGATGAAAGCGCCGTTTATCGAGGAGCTTCGCCGGGTGATCGCCGAGGAAGGCGATATCTTCAGTACCCGACTGCGCTCGCCCGAGGCGATCGAGGCGCTCAGCGCCTTCATGCACCGGCGCCAGCCGGATTTCTCCAGGTTCGCCTGAGCACACCGCTGTTGGGCCCGCGGAGCGACGATCCGTAGGGCGGATAACGCCCCAGGCGTTATTCGCCGCGATGCGGCTGAAACGGCGGATAACCGCGTAGCGGTTATTCGCCCTACACCACGTTGAGTTAGCGGAGCGCCGGTCCGTAGGGCGGATAACGCCACGGGCGTTATCCGCCGCGACGTGCGCTTATACCAGCAGGTCGCCGACGTGCAGCACCTTCATGGTGTTGGTGCCGCCCTGGGCGGTGTAGCTGTCGCCCTTGGTCAGGATCACCCAGTCGCCCTTGGTCACCACGCCGCGCTTGAGCAACTCGTCGACCGCGGCCTGGCTGACCTTCTCCGCCGGCAGCGCCGCCGGGTCGAAGGGGATGGTTTCCACGCCGCGGAACATCGCCACGCGAGCCTGGGTCTCGCGGTGCGGGGAGTAGGCGTAGATCGGTACCGACGAGCGGATGCGCGACATGATCAGCGGGGTGAAGCCGCTTTCGGTCAGGCAGATGATCGCCTTGATCCCCGGGAAGTGGTTGGCCGTGTACATCGACGCCAGGGCGATGCTCTCGTCGCAGCGGTCGAAAGTCTGGCCGAGGCGGTGGCTGGATTTCTGGCTGGTCGGGTGCTTCTCGGCGCCCTGGCAGACGCGGGCCATGGCTTGCACCGCTTCCACCGGGTACTCGCCGGCGGCGCTTTCCGCCGAGAGCATCACCGCGTCGGTGTAGTCGAGCACGGCGTTGGCCACGTCGGAGACTTCCGCGCGGGTCGGCATCGGGCTGTGGATCATCGACTCCATCATCTGGGTCGCGGTGATCACCACTTTATTGTTGCGGCGGGCGTGCAGGATGATCTTCTTCTGGATGCCGACCAGCTCGGCATCGCCGATTTCCACGCCGAGGTCGCCACGGGCCACCATCACCGCGTCGCTGGCACGAATCAGGCCGTCGAGGGCGTCGTCGTCGGCGACCGCCTCGGCGCGCTCGATCTTGGCTACCAGCCAGGCCTTGCCTCCGGCCTCGGTGAGCAGGCGGCGGGCGTATTCCATGTCCTTGGCGTCGCGCGGGAAGGAAACGGCCACGTAGTCCAGGTCCATGTCCGCGGCCAGCTTGATGTCGGCCTTGTCCTTGTCGGTCAGCGCCGGCGCGGTGAGACCGCCGCCGCGGCGGTTGATGCCCTTGTGGTCGGACAGCGGGCCGCCGATCAGCACCCGGCAGCGCAGTTCGTCGGCGGCGACTTCCTCGACCACCATCACCACCCTGCCGTCGTCCAGCAGCAGTTCATCGCCGACCCCGCAGTCCTTCACCAGGTCCGGGTAGTCGATGCCGACCACTTCCTGGGTACCGGCGTCGCGGGCGTGGCTGGTGGAGAAGCGGAACTTGTCGCCGACCTGCAATTCGATGCGCTTGTTGGCGAACTTGGCGATGCGGATCTTCGGTCCTTGCAGGTCGCCGAGCAGGGCGACGAAGCGGCCGTGCTTGGCCGCCAGTTCGCGCACCAGCCTGGCGCGGGCGCGGTGTTCATCGGGGGTGCCGTGGGAGAAGTTGAGGCGGGCGACGTCGATCCCGGCCAGGATCAGTTGCTCCAGCACTTCCGGGGAATTGCTGGCTGGGCCGAGGGTGGCGACGATTTTGGTGCGGCGAACGGACATGCAAAGGACTCCTTGGATAACGCTGGCGTGCAGGCTACCACCGGCGAGGCTCGGCGGCGACTGCGGAGTCATACTATCTGCATCAGATGTCATTTGTCGGTTTGAGCACCAGCAGGTCGCATTCCACCTCCTCCAGGACGCGTTCGGCGGTCTGCCCGATCAGCGCGTTGTCCAGGTGCCCCCGGGCGACCGCGCCCATCAGCAACAGGTCGATGTCGTTGGCCCGGACGAAGTCGGGGATCGCCTGCTCGGCATAGCCGGCCAGCAGGTGGCGGCGCTCCGCGGCGATCTCCGGGTAGGCCGCCAGCAGGTCGTCGAAGGCCTGGCGGTGACGTTCCTCATGTTGCAGCACGAAACGCTCGTAGCCGGCGAGCATTTCCGCGTCGAACAGCAGGCTGCGCGGCATCGCCGCGTGGGTATGCAGGTAGTCGGCGCGCAGCCCCAGGCTGGCTTCGAGCTGGCGGGCGGCGGCGATCAGCCGGTGATCGAGGGCGGCCGGCTTGTCGCTGGCATGCAGTGGGTCGAGCGCCGCGCACAGGCGCTGGCCGCGCCAGGCGTCGTGATGGACCAGCCAGAGCGGCTGCGGGCAGTGGCGGATCAATTGCCAGTCGCTGTTGCCCAGTAGCAGGCGGCGCAGCAGGTTGTGCTTGCGGGTGCTCTTGAGGACCAGGTCGGGCCGGGTTTCGCCGACCCGTTGCAGGACCATACGGTCCAGCGGCTTGCCCCACTGGGCCTCGACCTGAGTGCGGATGCCGGCCTGCTGCAGCGGCATGGAAAGCTGCTCCAGCCAGGTGACCCGTTCGTCCAGGTAAAGGTCGCGGGCACGCTGCAGCGAGTGACTGTCGAAGAACAGCCCGCCGTCCAGCGCCGGGTTGAAGTCGCACAGCAGCAACTCGACGCTGGCGCCGCTGCGTTCGGCGATCCACTGGGCACGGGTAAGGGCCGGCTGTTCGTCGCTGCTCGGATCGACGACCACCAGCAGGTTATGCAGGTTCATGGCAACGCTCCTGACACTGGGCGGGAATGCCATTGCAGACCAGGCGCCGCGACGGGCGCTTGATCTGGGTCAGTCCGGCGGGGATCAGCGCGGTTGCACGTTGAGCGCCTGGTCGAGGTGCCGGCTGGCCTTGTTCGACAATTCGCCTTCAGGATAGTCGAGCAACTGGCGGCGCAGGTATTCGATGGCCTTGTCGCGGTTTGGGTGCGGGTTGTCCGGCGCCAGGTACATCAGGCCGAGCTGGTAGAGGGCCTTTTCCTTTATACCGGCAGGAATCGCCGGATCGTTGACCGCCAGCAGGTAGAGTTCGGCGGCCTCGTCGACGCGATCCTTGAGCACCGCGCGGCGCGACAGCAGGGTCATGTCCGGGTCGAGGCTGGTCTTGTAGAGGTCGAGGTTCTGCTGTGGCTTCCAGGTGGCGAGCAATTCGCGGGCGCTCTTCTGCACCGGCTCCCTGGCTCGCTGGCGCATCGCCAGCAGGCGCGCCTGGGCATGCTCGGCGGCGTGGGTGCCGGGGAACTCGCGGACCACGCGCTGGAAGTAGTCGGTGGCCTTGGCGTCGTCGCGCTGGTCGTTGTAGCGGCTCATGTAGATCAGGCCGATCTGGTACAGCGAGATACCGCGCACTTCGGCGCTGTAGCGGCTATTGTCGTAGCCGGTGAGGTAGAGCTTCTCCGCCTCGGTGCTCCTGTTGTCGCGGATCGCCATGGCGCTGTAGGTCAGCAGGTCGCCTTCCTCCTCGATGGCGGCGGTCATGCGGTTGCTCTTCATCTGCTTGTATTCGGCGACTTCGCCAGTGGTCACCTGGGCGACGAACAGCGGCGTGGTCGGCGAGCAGGCGGCCAGCAGCGACAGCAACGGGAGCAGGACGAGACGGCGGGCGAAGCGCATGGCATCTCCTTGGCGCCAGGGCGAGGGGCATCCCAGTCTAGTCAGGCCCTTCAGTCACGCCAATACGCGCCGATACAGTTCCCAACGGAGGATATGCCTATGCGAAGCTTGATCGTTGCCTGCCTGGCGCTGAGTGCCACCGGTTGTAACAGCTGGTCGCTGAACAGCGACCTGAACGGGGCCTACCGCGCCTACGACAAAGGCGATTGCGCACAGGTGATGCTCGACCTGTCGCGGGCCGAACGGCGGATTCGCGCGCGGCCCTACCTGCAGCCGGAAATCTCGCTGCTGCGCGGCCAGTGCCTGGAACGCCAGAGCCTGTTCGTCGACGCGGCGCAGACCTACCACTTCATCATCGCCCGTTACCCCACCAGCGAATATGCCTACCGTGCCAAGGCGCGGCTGGAGACCTTGCGCCAGCTGGGCCGGCTGAATGAGACGCCGGCCTCGGCCAGCGCCGTGCCGACCCGCCTGTAGGCGGCCGGGAGACTGGACGGGCGTTCAGGCTGACCGTCGGTCGCATGGGACCCCGGTCGATCCGGTAAGCTTCGTCCTGGATTTCACGGAGGAGGTTCGCATGCGTGCCCTGTGGTTCTGTGTCGCCCTGATGCCCGTGCTGGCACAGGCGGACATCTATCGCTGGACCGATGCCCAGGGCAAGGTACACTTCTCCGCCACGCCACCGGCCGGCGCGCAACGCGTCGAAGTCAGGCCGCAGGTGGTGGAACGTGACGCCGCGACCCGCCAGCGCGAGCAGCGCACCCAGGAGTATTTCGATGCTCGTCGCGAGGAACGCACCGCCGCCGCCGAACGTGCCGGCCAGCGCCAGGCTGCGCTGGCCGAGGAATGCGGGCGCTTGCGGCAACAGTTGTCCCAGCTCGAACGCGGCGGCCGCTTCTATCGGCAGGACGCCGGCGGCGGGCCGGTTTACCTGAGCGATGCCGAGCTGGACGCCATTCGTCGCGAACTGGCCTCGCGGGAGTCCGAACGCTGCCGCTGAGCTTGTTCCCCGAGCGCCGGCATCGTCATACTGGACTGCAAATCATAGCGAAATGCCATTATGGGTCTTCAACGACATATCCAGCGCCATCAGTTGCCCAGCTACCTGAAGGTGTTCAATCGCATCACCGACAAGCCGATGGGCTACATCGGCAACGTCTCCGAGGACGGCCTGCTGCTGATCAGCCAACTGCCGATGCTGGTCGGCGCGCGTTTCGAACTGCGCCTGAAGGTTCCGGGACTGGGCGGTCGCCCGCAATGCATCGATTTTTCCGCCGACTGCCGGTGGACCTGCGAGGACGTCACGCCCGGTCATTTCGATTCCGGCTTCCACCTGCTGGCGCCGCCCGCCGAATTCCTCGAACTGGTGGAGGCGCTGCGCCGCTACTTCAGCTTCCCCCGCCAGCCGCAGTCGGTCTGATCCGTCAAAGCACGCCGGCGCGCTTCCAGCCCAGGTAGCGGCTGATCAGCTCCGGCCCGAGTTCGCTGGGACGCGCATCGAGCACTGGCACGCCGTGGGCCGCGAGCTTCTCGTGGAGGCCGTTGCGCGCATTCAGGTAGTCGATGGTGCCGGTGTAGGCGAGCGCCTGCTCGTAGCGGGCGACCGGCTCCTGGCGCAGGGTGTCGAGCACTTCCTCGCGCAGGCTGGCGACCAGCACCCGGTGCTGGCGGCCCAGGCGTTTCACCGCGCCGAGCAGTTCTTCGTCGTCCTCGTCGCGCAGGTTGGTTACCAGGATCACCAGGGCCCGCCGCCGCTGGCGGGACAGCACCGCCTGCACGGCTTCCGGGAAGTCGGCGGGACGCTGGCTGGTCTGCAGGTCGTAGACGGTGTTGAGCAGCGCGCCGAGCTGGGCGCTGCCCTTGCCCGGCGGGAGGTGCCGGCGGTCGTCGCCGGCGAAGGTCATGGCGCCCACCGCATCGCCCTGGCGCAGGGCCACGTAGGCCAGCAGCAGGCTGGCGTTGAGGGCATGGTCGAAGTGCGACAGGTCGCCGTCCTGGCTACGCATGCGGCGGCCGCAGTCGAGCAGGAAGAGGATCTGCTGGTCGCGTTCGTCCTGGTATTCGCGGGCGATCGGCGTGCGTTTGCGAGCGGTGGCCTTCCAGTCGATCTGGCGCAGGGTGTCGCCGTCGCGGAATTCGCGCAACTGGTGGAACTCCAGGCCGAGGCCGCGGCGCTGGCCGCCGCGTACGCCGATCTGGTTGAGCCAGTGGTCGACCGCCATCAGTTCGGCGCCGTAGAGGCGGGCGAAGTCCGGGTAGACGCGGGTCTCGCCACGTGCTTCCAGGTAGCGGCGCTGCCGCCACAGGCGCAGCGGGCTGGGCAGTTCCAGCTCGCAGCGGGGAAACACGAAGTGACCGCGGTTGAGCGGCCGCACCCGGTAGCCGACCTCGGTGCTTTCGCCCGGGCGCAGTTCGACCTCCTGCGGCAGGTACTCGAAATCCATACCGGCCGGCAGGTGATCGAACAGGGTCAGGCGAACCGGACGCCGATAGGTGTGCTGCAGATGCAGGCGCACTTCGCTCCAGCGCCCCAGCGGCAGGTTGCCGCTGAGCTGGCGGCTCAGCTTCGGCACCGGCTGGCGGCGTGCCCACAGGGCGTCCAGCAGGCCGAGCAGGAGCAGCGCGGCGAGCGCCGCCCACCAGAATGTATGCAGTTGCGCAGGCAACCGCTGGCCGAGCGCCGACAGGCTGCCCAGGCCGATGGCCAGCAGCAGGAGCACGGCGAACAGCGCCAGCAGGGCGCGCGATGGCTTCATACGCGGGGGGCCGGTACCTGGTCGAGCAACTGTTGCAGGACCTGGTCCACCGACAGCCCCTCGATGTCCAGCTCCGGAGACAGCCGGACCCGATGGCGCAGGACCGCCAGGGCACAGCCCTTGATGTCGTCCGGCACCACGAACTCGCCGCCGCGCAGCAGCGCCCGCGCCCGGCCGCAACGGACCAGGGCGATCGACGCGCGAGGTCCGGCGCCGAGGGCCAGGCCCGGCCAGTTGCGGGTGGTGCGGGCCAGGCGCACGGCATAGTCGAGGACCTGGTCGTCGATCGGCAGGTCGCTGGCGATCCGCTGCAGGGCGAGAACGTCCTTGTCCTTCAGCAGCGGCCGCAGGTTGGCCACGTCGAGCATGTCGCTGCGCGCGGAGCGGGTCACCTGGCGCACCAGGGTCTGTTCCTCGGCTTCGGCCGGGTAATCGATGCGCAGCTTGAGCATGAAGCGGTCGAGTTCGGCTTCCGGCAGCGGATAGGTGCCTTCCTGCTCGATCGGGTTCTGCGTCGCCAGCACCATGAACGGCTGCGGCACCGGCAGGGCGCGTCCTTCCAGGGTGACCTGGCGCTCCTGCATCACTTCCAGCAGGGCGGCCTGGGTCTTGGCCGGCGCGCGGTTGATCTCGTCCGCCAGCAGCAGGTGGGTGAACACCGGCCCCTTGCGCAGCTTGAACTGCTCGCTGGCGAGGTCGTATACGGCGTGGCCGGTGACGTCGCTGGGCATCAGGTCGGGGGTGAACTGGATGCGCGCGAAGCCGCCGTCGAAGCAGCGCGCCAGGGCGCGTACCAGCAGGGTCTTGCCGAGCCCCGGCACGCCTTCCACCAACACGTGGCCGCCGGCGAGCAACGCGGTGAGCACATCGTCGATCACCGCGCCCTGGCCGATCAGGGCTTTCTGCAGTTCGCTGCGCAGGGCCTGGGCCAACTGGCTCGCGCGCTGGCGCTGGAGCGCCGGGTTGGGCGTGGTGCTCGGTTGTTCGGGCGTCTGTTCGCTCATAGGGCATTCCTGAGGCTTTGCAGGTGGGCGACCTGGCGGGTGAAGTCGGCAGCGGAAAGGCGCTGCGCCGGATATGGGCGCATGGCCTGGCTGATGGCGCTGGGTGGCAGGCGGGTCATGCGCCCGAGGATCTGCCATTGCTCGGCGACGCCGAGCTGTTCGAAACCGGGGTGGCGACGCCGCGCCCTGCGCAGGATGTCGCGTTGCAGACCGTGCAGCAAGGCGACGTGGCCGCGCTGGCGGAGGAGGAAGTCGGCGCCGGCGCGCAGGTGTTCCTCCAGTTGCCGGCGCGAACGGCTGGCCACCGGCTGCAAGGGACCCTGGCGCAGCCCTGCGCGCCACAGGCCAGCGAGCAACAGCAGCAGCGCTGCCGCCAGGGCCTCGGGGAAGTGGCGGGCGAGCAGGGTGGCGAGGCTGTCGCGTTCGGCGCGGTAGAGCAGGGTCACCTGGTTGTCCTGGGTCAGGTACCAGAGCAGCCAGGCGTTGTCGTACTGCTCGATGTTGCGGTTCTGCCAGATCCAGGCGTCGGTGAGCACCGTGACCAGGCCCTTGCCGTGCTGCATCTGCAACAGGTGGGTGGCGTCGCCGCTGTTGGCCCAGGCGTAGGCGTGGTTCTGCGGATCGTAGAGGTGGTAGTCGGGATCGAAGCCGATGTAGGCCGGCGAGCGCTCGTTTTCCAGGTACAGGCGGGTCAGTGCGGAATAGTCCGGCACGCTGTCGGCGGGCTCTTCTTCCTCGCCGGCGGCTTCCTCCGGCGGCGCTTCGGTCGCATGGTCGTCGACGCTACCTTCGTCGGCGTCGGCGTCGGCGTCGGCGGTTTCCTCGCTGGCCCGGTCCTGGCTGTCGTCGAAGTCCTCGGTCAGGTACTGGCGGATATCCAGGCTGTCGAGCAGCAGGTCGCCGCTCTTCTTCTCGTCCTCGTCCCACAGGCGTTCGGCGATCAGCACCAGGTGCCCGCCCTGCTCGCTCCATTGCAGCAGGCGGCGCGCCTGGCCGGGAGTCATGCCGGAGCGGCTGCCGAGCAGGAGCAGGGTATGCCCGGAGGGCGGCAGTTCCTTGAGGACCTCAAGGCCGTCGGCGCGGCTCACCGTGACCCCCTGCTTGCGCAGGAACAGTTCGGCGGCCAGGTAGGGATTGCGCCGGGCCTCCGGCGATGGGCCGAGGTCGATCGTCTCCGTATAGGGTTGCAGGCGGCTGGCCAGGAAGATCGCCAGCAGCCCGGCCAGCAGCAGGAGCACGGCAAGCAACAGGAAGCGCGCGCGCCGGCTCATCATGGCTTGGCTCCCGCGGCGAAAAGGCTGCGCCAGCCATCGCAGAGGCGCTGGCGAGCGTCGTCGGCCGGCAGCCGGTGGCCGTAGGCGAGCGCCTGCCATTGGGCGGTCAGCAGTTGGCTGTAGTGCAGCAGCGGCCGTTGTTGCTCCAGTCCTTCGACCAGGCGCAGGACCTCGCCCTCGGTATGGGAGCCCTTCAACGGCAGGCGGTAGTCATGCAGCAGTCGGCTGAGCAGCCCGCGGTAGAGCAGGCCGAGGGCTTCCCGTGGTTTCTCGTTCCAGAGCCGTTCGGCGTTGCCGGCGATGTCGTCGGGCAGGCTTTCCGGACTGAGATCGAGGCCGAACATCACCGTCGGCGCTTCGCGGCGGGCCCGTTGCGGCAAGCCCAGGTTGCCGACGAACAGGCGCAGCCATTCACGGTAGCGCCAGACCAGCAGGAACACCGCGCTGAACAGCAGCGCCCAGAGCAGCACTTCGATGACCTGCGCCGCGTGACGGAACGGCACCCAGTTGGCCAGGGCCTCGAAGAATGCCTTGAGCCGCTCTTCGTCCTCCTTGCGGCTGTCCTTTTTCTCGGTCTTGTCGCCGAAGCGCCAGCCCGTAACGGTCTCGCTGTTCTTGAACGGCGCGCCGTCGACGATCGCCCGGATCTGCTTGCCGGCCTGTTCGCTGTTGAGTTTCTGCCGCAGCAGGCGGGCCTGCTCGGGCGGCAGCTCGGCGTCGCCGGCGCTGGCGGCGGCCGCCGGCTCGGCGTAGGCGGAAGGGGCGGGCAGCCAGGCCAGCGAAGCGGCCAGGCCGAGCAGCAGGACATAGGCGCTGCCGACCAGACGCTGGCGCAGGCGGCGGAACACCAGCTCGATGTCCCAGGCCTCCAGTTCGGTGCGCCGGTTCAGGTAGAGGGTGAAGCCGCAGGCCACGTAGATCGGCTCCCAGACTACCAGCACCAGGACGTAGAGCAGGTTCGAGAGGTGCTCCAGCCAGAGCCACTCGCCGGCTTCCGGGTCGAGCAGGCTCTGCCAGTTCCAGTCGATCTCGTTCTGCGCCGGGATCAGCAGGTAGAGAAGCATGGCGAAGCCGGCCCAGAGCGCCATTTCCAGGTGCACGCCGACCACGGTCAGCCAGGTCGCGCCGCCGGCGTTGCGCTGGGACAATACGATCAGGCGCTGGCTGCGGGGCTCCCCGGCGAGCCCTTCCAGTTGCAGGACCGGCAGGTCGAAGCTGCGCGTCGGACTGAAGCGGCGCCACAGCAGGCTGGCCGGCAACTGTTTCCTCAGCAGGGCGGGATAGGCGCGCAGGGCCTGCTTCAGGGTTGGCGTATCGCCGAACAGGGCGTGCGAGAGAATGTACAGCGGCAGCCGTTCGAAGGCCGGCTTGAGCCACCAGAAGATCAGGATCGCCAGGGTCGGATGCTGCCACAGCAGGAGGCTGAGCACGGCGAACAGCGGCAGGGTCAGCAACGCCCAGCTGCCCATCAGCAGGCGCGCATGGCGATGCGCCAGGAGGATGCCGAGGTCGAGCGCTTCCCAGGCGCTGCGTGGTCGAATCGCCACGCTGGCGTCAGTCAGGCGCATGGCGGCTCCGTCCGGCGAACAGGAAGTAGCTGCCGACCAGCAGCCAGAGGACCGCGCCGACCGCGTACTTCACCCGCGGCTCGAAATGACTGATGGAAGACCAATAGGCCTCGGTGAAGGCCGCCAGCAGCAACAGCACGATCACCCCGGCGATCAGTTGCACGCTGCGCCGGGCGGCCAGCCGCAGGGCTTCGCCGCGGGTCAGGCGACCTGGCGCGAGCAGCGCCCAGCCGAGCTTGAGGCCGGCGGCGCCGGCGAAGGTGATGGCGGTCAGTTCGAACGCGCCGTGGCCGATGACGAAGGGCCAGAAGGTCTGCACGTAGCCGATCTGCGTCAGGTGGCCGGCCACCGAACCGATCATCAGGCCATTGAACAGCAGGAAGAACAGGCTGCCGAGTCCCAGCAGCACGCCGCTGGCGAAGGTCTGAAAGGCGATGCCGATGTTGTTCATGATGTAGAAGCCGAACATTTCCCAGTCGTCGCTGGTGTCGCGTGCCCCCAACGGACCCAGGCGGGTGGTTTCCGGGGCGTACATAGACTCCATCTCGCTGACCTTGTCCGGGCTGACCACGCTGTAGATCAGGTCGGGAAAGTGATAGACCAGCAGCCCCATGAGCAGGGCGCTGCCGTAGAACAGCAGGCTGGCCACGGCGATGCTGCGCCACTCCTCGCGGACCAGGCGCGGCAGGCCGGCGAGCAGGAAGCCGAGGATGCGGCTGCCGAGCTGGCTGCGGTGCCGGTAGAACTGCTGGTGGCCGCGCATCGCCAGTTGCTGCAACTGGTCGATCAGGTGACTGCTGTAGCCGCGCTCCTGGGCCAGCGCTAGTTGCTGGCAGAGGCGCCGGTAATCGGCGGCGAAGTCGTCGCTGGAGCCTTCCAGCTTCTTGCCTTTCTCGAGGAAGGCGAGGCGTTTGTCGAAGCGTTGCCAGGCGGCCTGGTGGCGCTGTTCGAAGAGGCTCTGTTTCATGCGCTCTCCTGGCGCAGGCCGAGAAAGCCGCGGGCGATGCCGTTGATCTCGGCCTGGGCGCGTACCGGCTCGACGCCCAGCGGTTCGGCGAGAATGCCCGCCAGTTCCTCGCGGCGTGCCGAGGAAAGCGCCGCGCCGCGTTCGGCGAAGCCGAGGAAAGCGCGCTGTTCTTCCAGGCTCATGGGGAAGGGCGGCAGTTGCGGCTCGACGTCAGGCAGGCTGGGCCGGCTCAGTTCGGGTTCGCGGTAGACCACCAGGGTGCCGGCGGCGATGTCGCCCAGGCGCTTGAAGGCCGGATGGTTCAGGCAACAGAGCAGACCGAGGGCGTAGCCGAAGGGCAGGATGTCGGCGAAGCGCAGCAGGTTGCGCAGCAGCGACGCGGCCCAGCCCACCGGAGTGCCGTCGTCGTGGACGACGCGCAGTCCCATCATCTGCTTGCCGGGCGAGCGGCCCTGGTTGAGCACCTCGAAGAGGACCATGTACCACCAGGTCATGACGAAGGTCAGCAGCAGGCCGAGGCCGGCGCCGAGCTTGCCGAGGAACGCCAGGCCGAGCATCAGCACCAGCATGATCAGGCCGCGGATGCAGAGGTCGATGGTATAGGCCAGGGCCCGGGGGACGACGCCGGCGGGACGCAGGAGCAGGTCGATGCCTTCCGGCGTTTCCACGTGGTAGTGGGTGTCGAGGACCTCGGCGCCTGGCCGGGGGGCGGGCGCGACGAGGCGGGCGGCTGCGTTCGGTGGCATCGGGGGGCCGTGTCGGGGAAAGTCAGATGCTAGCCAGCGTGGCGTCATCAGGCAACCGGGCCGCCGCGACGGCCCGGTCTGCACCTCAGTTGCCCAGCGGGCGAACGCCGAAGATGGTGCGGTAGAGAATACCCATGGAAACGACGAACAGCGGGCCGGTCCAGATCAGGCCGATGAACAGCGGGATCATGCTCACCAGCATCAGCAGGCTCAGCACCAGCAGCAGGCCGAACACCTTGAACCAGTGGCGGCTGATGGCCTTGCGCGAGGTTTCCAGGGCCTGCCAGGGCGTCAGGCCGCGCTCGGCCACCAGCGGCAGGGCGAGCATGTAGGCGACGCTCAGGTAGAGGCCGGGGATGATCAGCAGGAAGAAGCCGACGTAGACCATCAGCATCATCAGCAGGCCGGTGAGCAGCAGCGGCACCAGCATGCCGAAGTAGTTGAACATTTCGTTGAAGGTCGCCGGCTGGTCGGCGGCGCGGCGGATGCCGATCATGGTCAGGCCGGTGAAGAACGGGTAGCCCACCGCCGTGGCGACGAGGCTGGCGATCATCTGGCCGACCGCGAAGGCGATGGGATCGGCCTCGCTCATCAGGCCGATACCGCCGAAGAGCAGGGTGAGGATGAAGGTGATGGTCTGGATCACCACGCTGTAGACCACGAAGGCGCCGATCAGGATGCCTTTGACGCCCTTGATCTTGGCCCAGGCTTCGCTGATCACGTCGCCGATGCGGAAGTCGTAGTCGCCGATGACCGGCGGCACCGCCTGGGTCGGTTGCAGGGCGCTGGCGGGGGTGGCGTAGGGATTGCTGGTGTCGTTCATGGTGCTGTCCTTGTCAGTGAAACGGGCATCCGTGCGAGCGGAATGCTAGCGAGGGCGGAGGGGACAACGCAAGGTTCGGATGGCAGATATGCGCACTGACGCGCCCTGGCGGGATGTGCCTACGGCGCTTTCCGTGAGTTCGTTGGAAAACCTGGAAATCCCCGAAGTGGGTCGCGAGCTTCGCGGCAGTCACTGGTAGACTGCCCGGTGCCGCCAGAAAGGGAATGACCGTGAACGCGAGTATTTTTTGGTACGACTACGAAACCACCGGCATCGACCCCCGCCGCGACCGGCCGTTGCAGATCGCCGGGATCCGCACGGACGAGGCGCTGAACGAGATCGGCGAGCCGATGAACCTGTATTGCCGTCCCAGCGACGATATCCTGCCCCACCCTATGGCTTGCCTGATCACCGGCATCACTCCCCAGCGGCTGGCCGAGCGGGGGCTGTCCGAGGCCGACTTCATGACCCGGGTACACGCCCAACTGGCGCAGCCGGCGACCTGCGTGGCCGGCTACAACTCCCTGCGCTTCGACGACGAAGTGACGCGCTACAGCCTGTACCGCAACTTCTTCGATCCCTACGCACGCGAGTGGCAAGGCGGCAATAGCCGCTGGGACCTGATCGACATGGTCCGTACCGCCTATGCCCTGCGCCCGGAGGGCATCCAGTGGCCGCAGCTGGACGGCCGGCTGTCGCTGAAGCTGGAAATGCTCACCGCGGCGAACGGCCTGGAGCATGGGCAGGCCCACGACGCGCTTTCCGATGTTCGCGCCACCATTGCCCTGGCCCGCCTGATCCGTCAGCGCCAGCCGCGCCTGTACGATTACCTCTACCAGTTGCGCAGTAAGCACAAGGTGCTCGACCAGGTGCGCCTGCTGCAGCCGCTGGTGCATGTCTCCGGACGCTTTTCCGCGGAGCGCCATTTCCTCTCGGTGGTCCTGCCGCTGGCCTGGCACCCGCGCAACCGCAATGCTCTCATCGTCTGCGACCTCTGCGCCGATCCCGCGCCGCTGCTGGAGTTGTCGGCCGAGGACTTGCGCAGGCGCCTGTATACCCGTCGCGACGAACTGGCCGAGGGCGAGTTGCCGGTGCCGCTGAAGCAGATCCAGGTCAACCGTTGCCCGGTGGTGGCGCCGCTGTCGGTATTGCGCGGCGAGGATCGCCAGCGAACCGGCATCGAACTCGAGGAGTGCCAGCGAAAAGCCGAGTTGTTGCGCCAGCATCAAACCGTCTGGGCGGACAAACTGACAGCGCTATATGGCGAAGAAAGTTTCTCCGCCAGCGACGACCCCGAGCAACAGTTGTATGACGGATTTATTGGCGATCGGGATCGACGCCTTTGTGAACAGCTGCGCCTTGCCGAACCGGAGCAATTGGCCAAAGAACAATGGCCCTTCGACGATGCCCGCTTGCAGGAGTTGTTCTTCCGCTATCGTGCGCGAAATTTCCCGGAAACTTTAAATGTGGCCGAGCGCCAACAATGGGAAAGCTTCTGCCGCAATCGTTTGTCCCATGAAGAATACGGCGCACCGAATACTTTGCCGGCCTTCGAGGCGGCGCTGGAGGCTTGTCGGCAAGAGCAGGGCGGCACATTGCCGGCGGTACTTGCGGCCTGGCGCGATTACGCCGCGGAACTGCGTCAACGCTATTCGCTGGAGACTTGAGGACGCAGGCAGAGGAGTCGGTACGATACGGCGGAAATGAAAAACGCCAGCACTGGGCTGGCGTTCTTCGTGGAACTGACTGGTTTAGCCGAGCAGGGTGGCCCAGCTCTCGACGGCCTCGGGGCCCCACTTGGCTTTCCACTCTTTCAAAGTCTTGTGGTTGCCGCCCTTGGTCTCGATGACTTCGCCGGTGTGCGGGTTCTTGTACTGCTTGACCTTGCGCGCGCGCTTGCCGGCAGGCGCCTTGGCGGTGCGGGTGCTCTTGCCGATCTTGGCGTCCGGATCGAGCAGGGAAATCACGTCACGCAGGGACTTCTGGTAAGTGCCCATCAGCGTGCGCAGCTTCTCTTCGAATTCCAGTTCTTTTTTCAGTTTGTCGTCTTGTTCCAGGGACTTCAGGCGCTCCTGAAGTTCCTTGATGGCTTCTTCCGTGGCGCGATATTCGTTGATCAGGGACATGTCAGGTACCTTGTCTGTGCTGAGTGGCGGTGGCGGGCATGTAAGTAGATTCAATAATAGTCAGGGCGAAACTGTAAGTAAACCGCGATGAAAACTTTTCTCGATGAAATTCAAAGTAATTAATTCCGCATCGGGATTGCCCTGTTGTGCGGGTTTATTCTCTCGCGCAACAGCCTGTCGAAAGGCCTTCGCCGAGGCTGAACTTTTCCCGCCATGCCGCTAGAATGGCGGCCTTTCGCGATGTTTCTGGAGTATACCCATGCGCACTTTTCGGCTGGTGATCGCCTGTCCCGACGGGGTCGGGATCGTTGCCAAGGTGAGTAACTTCCTGGCCACCTACAATGGCTGGATCACCGAAGCCAGCCATCATTCCGACAACGATAACGGCTGGTTCTTCATGCGCCACGAGATCCGTGCCGACTCTCTGCCGTTCGACCTGGATGGCTTCCGCCAGGCTTTCGCCCCGATCGCCCGCGAATTCTCCATGGAATGGCGGATCACCGATTCCGAGGTGAAGAAGCGCGTGGTGCTGATGGCCAGCAAGGAGTCCCATTGCCTGGCCGATCTGCTGCACCGCTGGCACAGCGGCGAACTGGACTGCGAGATTCCCTGCGTGATCGCCAACCACGACGACCTGCGCAGCATGGTCGAGTGGCACGGTATCCCGTATTTCCACGTTCCCGTCGATCCGCAGGACAAGCAGCCGGCTTTCGATGAAGTTTCCCGGCTGATCGACGAACATGGCGCCGACTGCATCGTCCTGGCTCGCTACATGCAGATCCTGCCGCCGGACCTGTGCCGCAAGTACGCCCACCAGGTGATCAACATCCACCACAGCTTCCTGCCGTCCTTCATCGGCGCCAAGCCGTATCACCAGGCGTCGAAGCGCGGGGTCAAGCTGATCGGCGCGACCAGCCACTACGTGACCGAGGAACTGGATGCCGGTCCGATCATCGAGCAGGACGTGGTGCGGGTCACTCACCGCGACAATGTCGAAGACATGGTGCGGCTGGGCAAGGACGTGGAAAAGCTGGTGCTCGCGCGCGGACTGCGCTATCACCTGGAAGACCGCGTACTGGTACACGGCAACAAGACGGTGGTGTTCGACTGAGCCGGCTCCTCTGGAATGCCGGCCGGGGCCGGCACCCGGAGGAACGAACATGAGCGATCCCAGGTCGGCGGGCACCGCCAGCCCGCCACCGACCCTCGGCGAGGGTTGCACCAGCCGTTACGACATCGACGCCCTCGGCGACGAGGACGGAACCGAGTTTCCCGGCGCGGCCGAACTCTGGCGGCGTATCCAGGAGAGCGCCAGCGAGACGGGCGAGGCTAACGCCGAGGATACGCTCAGGAAGAAGCCTCGCGACTGCTGATCAGCTTCTTCAGCAGCGGGCGTCCGGCGAGCACGGCGAACACCGGGCCGCCGGCGACGAGGTAGAAATAGAAGGTCACCGCTCGCCAGATGACGATGGCCGCCGCCGCCGTCGACTTGCCGATCATGGGGGCCAGCAGGGCCGCCGAGGTCAGCTCGGTGCCGCCGGCGCCGCCGGGGATCAGCGAGAGCTGTCCGGCGCTGAGCGAGACCATCTGGATCAGGAAGGTCCAGGCCCACTGGATGTCCACTCCCAGGCCGCGCAAGGTCAGGTCGAGCACGCTGAAGCGCAGCAGCCAGTGCGTACTGCTGAGAAGGAAGACCGCCAGCAGGCGTCGTTTCGGCAGGCGCAGGCTGTCGTGCAGGGCAATGCGGAAATGCAGGATCTTGCGGCCCCAGTGCAGGCGCTTGCGCGATGACACGCCGAGCCGCGCTAGAACCCGCCCGTTGAAGCGGATCACCTGGTGCAGGTAGCGGATCAGCATTACCGCGCCGACGAACAGGCCGACCAGGAATACCGCGCTGAAGATCAGGCTCGATTCCATGTTCGGGCTCAGCGAATGGCTGAGGGCATAGATCAGGATCGCGCCGAGGGCGCAGAGGAAGAACGTCAGGTCGGCCAATTGGTCGACCGCGAACACCGCGCTGGTCTGTGCCGGGCGCAGGCCGCGCCGGGCCAGCAACGCCATCAGGGTCAACGGCCCGCCGCTGCCGCCCGGAGTGGCGCAGAAGGCGAATTCGCTGGCCATGATGATGCCGACGCTCTGCAACTGCCCGAGCTTGCCGGCGCGCCCGGCGAGCAGCAAGCGCAGGCGTAGGCCGTTGATGAACCAGCAGACCACGATCATGCCGAACATCAGCAGCAGGCTGTCCAGCGGGAAGGCGCGCAAGCGCGGGAACATGTCGCTGCCGCCGAGCACCAGCGGAATCAGCGAGGCACCGATCAAACCGAACAGCAGTAACCAGCCTCGACTCATGCCGCGCGGTCCAGGGCGAGGTGGCGCTCCAGCCAGTCGATCTTGGTCAGCGGCTGGCGTCCCTCGGACAGCAGGGTGCGCAGGGTACGCAGCCAGTATTCGCGGGAAAAGCGATGGCGCATGTCGACCGGATGGAGTCCGAGACGGATCACCGGCGCTGCGCGCCAGGCCCGCCGGCGCTGCTCGCTGAGTGCCCAGGAGAGGCCGCGACGCCAGGCACTGCGCGCGCTCCAGACCAGACCGGGGGCCTCGATCGGTTGCAGGTGGGGAAGCCGATACAGGTTGGACGGGTCGCTGGTGTAGCGCAGTCCGCTCTCGCCGAGCGCCTGGCGGGTGCCGGCGCTCATCAGCCAGGCCGGCGCGACGAAACCGTGCAGCGGCCATCCGCGGCGGCGGAACAGTTCGATGCCGGCGGCCAGGCGGGCCTTGGCCTCGGCGTGGTCGAGGGCATAGAACTCTCCCTCCCAGGTGTAGATGCGACGCATGAAGTATTGCCCTGGAGTACGCGGTGGTGGGGCGTCATCGTAGTGATAGAAGCCGTGGAGAGCCAGTTCGTCACCCCGGGCCACCCGCCGCGAGAGCAGTTCGCAGAACTTTTCGTCGGCTTCCAACGGGTTGCGATGGTGGAAGTCGGGCACTACCAGCCAGGTCATGGGGACCTGGCCGAGCGCGTCCACGGCCTCGACGAAGGGCCGGTAGTCCGGCCAGGTTTCCGGGGCCACGTCGTGCAACACCAGCAGCAGGCTGCGTTCAGCCATAGCGCGGGAACCTCGCCTCGCTGTCGCCGAGTACCGCGTGGTAGTGCAGGAGCAGACCGGCGACCACCGCGTCCCAGGCATGCTGGCGCTCGACGTGACGGCGGGCGCGCTGGCCGCGCAGCTCGACGTCGTGGCTGAACAGTTCGCGCACCGCGCAGGCCATGGCGTCGCCGTTGTTCGGTGCGCAGAGCACGCCGCAACGCTCCGGGACTATTTCCGCCAGTGCCCCGGCGCGCACCGCCACCACCGGAATACCGCTGGCCATCGCTTCGAGTGCGACCAGGCCGAAGGTCTCCTGGTCACCGGCGTGCAGCAGCGCGTCGCTGCTCGCCAGCAGGCGGGCGACTTCGCGGCTGTCGCAGAAATGGTCGACCACGCTGGTGTTGCGCGGTACCCGGGTCGGCATGTTGGAACCCACCAGCAACAGGTGATAGCCGTCGCCGAGGCGCTGGATGGCGTCGAGCAGTACCGGCAGGTTCTTTTCCCGCGAACCGCGCCCGGCGAACACCAGCAGGCGGGTTTCCTCGTCCAGGCCGAGTTCCTGGCGCAGCCCCGGATCGCGGTTGCTCGGATGGAAGGTGACCAGGTCGACGCCCAGCGGTTGTACATGCACGTCGGCGACGCCCAAGCGCATCAGCTTTTCCGCCATTACCCGGCTGGGGGCCAGGACCC
This sequence comes from Pseudomonas sp. HMSC057H01, assembly GCF_001836405.1. Lineage (NCBI taxonomy): Bacteria > Pseudomonadati > Pseudomonadota > Gammaproteobacteria > Pseudomonadales > Pseudomonadaceae > Pseudomonas > Pseudomonas sp. HMSC057H01. The sequence continues at coordinate 192,130 of NZ_KV828506.1, forward strand.
GGTCGAAGTGGCCGTACAGCTTGCTGACGTAGTTGTCCGCGTTGGTGCCGAGCCAGGCGCCCATGCGATTGCTCACCAGCAGCGGCAGGTCGGAGTGGTAGAAGCCGATCACCGGCACGTCCAGCCGACGTCGCGCGTCGAGCGCCGCCCAGGCGGTGAGGTACGGGTCGCCGACCTCGATCAGGTCCGGTTGCAGATTGCGCAGCACCTTGCGCCAGGGGCCGCGACGGAGAGGGAAGCGGTAGCCATTGCCGAATGGCAGCGGCGGCGCCGGCACCTCGTGGATGCCGTTCGCCTGGCGATAGCCGGCGCCGGGAACCAGCACGCTGTGGCGAATGCCGGGATAGTGCCAGAGATGGCGATGCTTGGCTTCGAGATAGGTGCGTACCCCCCCGCTGGCAGGCGCGTAGAACATGGTCATATCGGCGATGTGCACGATGGGCCTTCCTCCGTTGAGCTTGTTCCTTCTGCCACTCAGTGGACCACCGGCGCCGGCAGTCGTTCGAACGGTGTGCGGGAGCCATGGGTAGCTTCAAGTCTAGGAAAGAAAGCGCGAGCCGGCGCGTTCGGGGCAGCCAGCGCGGGAATAGGTCGCAGAGGGAGCGGGCGGAGAGGAAGGCATGCCTCGGGAGGCATCCTGGCAGGATAAGGGTGAACAACGCCGTTGGCGTTGTTCACTCTACGAATGGCCGGCGGTAGGGCGGATAGCCGCGGCGCGATTATCCGCCGGTTCGGCTACGGCTCGGGCAGTGCTTAGATCTTGAAGCTGTCCACCAGCTGGCGCAGGCGCCCGGCCTGGGTTTCCAGCTCGC
>NZ_KV828506.1:193041-193299 GCF_001836405.1 Pseudomonas sp. HMSC057H01
GGGTGTTGATCTCGGTGATGTCCATGTTCAGCGAATCGACCACCGCGGTCTGCTCCTCGGTGGCAGTGGCCACCGACTGGTTCATTCCGTCGATCTCGGCGATCCGTCCGGTGACACTGCTCAGGCGTTCGCCGGCACGGTTGGCGATCTCCACGCTCTCCAGGCTGTAGCGCTGGCTTTCGGTCATGGTGCTGACCGCTTCCTGGGCGCCGATCTGCAGTTCCTCGATCATCTTCTGGATCTGCTGGGCCGACTCCT
>NZ_KV828507.1:0-5388 GCF_001836405.1 Pseudomonas sp. HMSC057H01
AGGCCGCGTAGGGCGAATAACCGCTTGCGGTTATCCGCCATGAAACGTCGGCGCAGCGGCGGATAACGCCGGTGGCGTTATTCGCCCTACGGCCCGACTACGGGGCCGCGGGACGCATATCCGCCGTGAAACGCCGGCGCAGCGGTGTCGTCACGGTTGCAGGTAGCGGTGCTTCCAGCCTCCTTCGTCGCGGTCGTAGCGCAGGCGCTCGTGCAGCCGCTCGGTGCCGTTGCCCCAGAACTCCACCGACTCCAGGCACAGTTCGAACAGGCAGTAGCCCGGTGGGCGCGGCAGCGGGCCGTCGGTTTCCGCCAGGCGCCGGGCTTCGGCGCGCAGGGCGTGGATGTCGGCGAGGGTTTCGCTCTGCCGCGAGGCGATCGACATCGGGTGGGTCTGGTACGGGCGGCTCAGCCACTGGGCGTCGGCGCGCTCGTCGGGCAGGCGTTCGGCGCGGCCGTTGAGGATGATCTGCTGGCTGCTCTCGCGCCAGTACAGCACCCCCGAGGCCCAGGGGTTCTGCGCCAGTTCGCGGCCCTTCTGGCTATCGGCGTGGGTGGCGAACACCACCCCGCGCTCGCCGAGTTCGGCGATCACCACGATCCGCGTCGACGGCCGGCCCTGCCCGTCGACCGTGGCCAGGGCCAGTGCCCGCGGCTCGCGCACGCCATAGCGGCGGGCGCGTTCCAGCCAGTTGCGCAGCACCTCCATGGGGTTCGCCGGCGGCGCCTCGAACTCCGGGAAAGGGGCTTCGATGGTCCCGGTGAGGGACTCGGAAATGTTCGCGTTGACGCCCATCATGGCGTTCCTCCGTTCTGCCCGTTCACAGGTAGGCCCGGCCTTCGGCGAAGGCCGCGCCGTTGCCCGACACTTCCACCGCCGAGACCCGCTCGCCGGCGCCCTCGGCGCGGGCGTACATGCGCGACGGCCGGCCGATCTCGACGCCCTGGAGGATCTCGATCTGCTGCCCGTAGGGAATCTGCCGGTGGCGCGCCAGGTGGATCGCCAGCGGCCCGGCGGCGGAGCCGGTGGCGGCGTCCTCGACCACGCCGTAGGCCGGCGAGAACATGCGGCTGCGCCAGTGCCGCCCGGCGCCGGCGAAGCAGTTCACCGCCAGGTCCGGGAAGTCGCACAGCGCGCGGTGGTCGGGGTGCAGCGCGGACAGCGCGGCGACGCTCTCCAGGCCGACGAACACGTGGCGCGGGCCGTTGCGGTAGACCTCGATGGGAAAGGTCGAGCCCTTCAGGCCGAGGGCGGCGAGCAGCTCGGCCGGTCGGCTGAAGTGCTCCCAGGTGGGGATCGGCTGCTGCATGCTGCAGGCCACCACCTTGCCGTCCTGGCGCTCCAGGGCGAAGGGCACGGTGCCCATCCTGGTCTCCAGGAACAGCCTGTCCTTGTCGGTCTCGGCGCCCAGGGCGATGGCGGTGCCCAGCAGCGGGTGGCCGGCGAACGGCAGTTCGTTGACCGGGGTGAAGATGCGGATGCGCGCGTCGCCGTCCTGTTGCGGGCGGAGCACGAAGGTGCTCTCCGACAGGTTCATCTCCCGCGCCATGCGCTGCATGCGCTCGCCGCTGAGGTCGTCGCAGTCGAAGAACACCGCCACCGGGTTGCCTTGCAGCGGTTCGCTGGCGAAGGCGTCTATCACGACATATCTGTGCATGGGCTCTCCTGGCTCAGGGCCGCCGCTCGACCAGCGCGTGGCGCAGCAGGTCGGCGATGATGCGCGGACCCTCGCGGGTCAGCACCGATTCGGGGTGGAATTGCATGGAGGCGAAGCGCGGCCCGCGCAGGGCATGGACCTCGCCGGTCTCGCGGTCGCGGCTGATCTCGATCGGGCCGACCTCGGGGATCTCGATGCGGTCCTGCAGGGCGCGCGCGGCGAAGGTGTTGTAGAAGCCGACGCGCTCGGCGGCGCCGAACAGGTCGATCTGTTTCTGCACGCCCTGGTTGGGCTCCTGCCGGCGTTGCAGGTCCAGGCCCAGGCACAGGCTCAGCACCTGGTGGCTCAGGCACACGGCGAGGAACGGCCGGCGCTCGCTGAGCAGCGAACGGATGGCCAGGTGCAGGTGGCCGATCTTCGGCTGGCCGATCTCGGTGGGGTTGCCCGGGCCGGGGCCCATGATCACCAGGTCGTAGCCGTCGAACGAGTACGGCTCCTGGAAGCCGCGCACGGTCACCGTCAGGCCCAGCGACTTGAGCTGCTTGGCGATCATCGAGGTGAAGGTGTCCTCGGCGTCGACGATCAGCACCTCGCGTCCGGACAGGTCGGCCTGCAACTGCTGGCGCTCGCTGGCGCCGCGCAGCCAGAAGTCGGCGATCGGCGCGTTGCGGCTGGCCAGCGCCGCCACTACGTGCGGGTGCGAGCCCAGGCGCTGCGGCGCCTGGCTCTTCAGCGCGGCGATCAGCCCGGAAGCCTTGGCCCGGCTTTCCGCCGCCTCGCCCAGGGGATCGGAGTGACGCACGATGGTCGAGCCGACGCCGATGCGCAGGCGGCCGTCGCTCTCGATCTCGGCGGTGCGGATCAGGATCGCCGAGTCCAGCGTGCGCCCGCCCTGGCCGTCGCCGCCGATCAGCGCCGCCACCCCGCTGTAGTAGCCGCGACCCTGCGGCTCGTAGCGGCGGATCACCCGGCAGGCGCTTTCCAGCGGGCTGCCGGTGACGGTCGGGGCGAACAGCGTCTCGCGCAGCACCTCGCGCACGTCGCGGCTGGTCTGGCCCTCGATGAAGTACTCGGTGTGCGCCAGGTGCGCCATCTCCTTGAGGTAGGGACCGAGCACCCGGCCGCCGTCCTCGCAGATCCGCGCCATCATCTTCAGCTCCTCGTCCACCACCATGTACAGCTCGTCGGCTTCCTTGCGGTTGTCGAGGAATTCCATGACCTCGGCCAGGTTCGGCCCGGCCGGCGGGTAGCGGTAGGTGCCGCTGATCGGGTTCATCACCGCCAGGCCGTCGCGCACGCTGATGTGTCGCTCGGGCGAGGCGCCGACCAGGGTGCGTTCGCCGGTGTGGACGATGAAGGTCCAGTAGGCGCCCTTCTCGCGCAGCAGCAACTGGCGGAAGAAACTCAGCGCGCTGGCCGTGGCGTAGCCGTCGATGCGCGCCTGGAAGCGCCGCTTGATCACGAAGTTGGCGCCTTCGCCGCGACCGATCTCGTCGGCGATGACCCGCCCGACCACTTCGGCGTAGGCCTCGTCGTCGAGGTCGAAAGCTTCCTCGCTCAGTTCCAGCGCCTGGTTCGGCAGCAGCGCCAGGGCCTGCTCCAACGGCAGCAGTTCCTGCTCCAGAACCTTCAGCGCCAGCAGCGGCGTGCCGTCGTCGAGCGCCTCGAAGCCGCGCTCGGCGATCTGCCGGTAGGGAATCAGCGCCAGCAGGTCATGGCGCGGCAGGCCCGGGCCGGGCTCGTCCAGTGGCAGGTCGGCCAGGCCGTGCAGTTCGAGCGTCTCGCCGCGAATCACGTCGAGCAGGCCCGGGCCATTGCTTTCCGGGCGGTAGAGCAAGGCGAACGGCGCCGGCCGTTCGAGCAGGCGCTGCAACAGCGATGTGGGCAGGGCGTTCATTCCAGCACCTCGTCGGTGGTGACCACCATCGCGCAGCGGCTGGCGGCGTATTCCAGGGCCATGCGGTGGTGCGCCTCGCTGAAGTCGGCGATGGCGTCGGCCACCAGGAACGGCTGGATGTCGTTGGAGTAGGCGTCGACCGTGGAGATCAGCACCCCGACGTGGGCGTATACGCCGCACAGCACCAACTGGTCGCGGCCGGCGGCGCGCATCCGCTGGAGCAGGTCGGAGTGGAAGAAGGCGCTGTAGCGCCACTTGGTCAGCAGCCAGTCGTCCGGCCCCGGCGCCAGCTCCTCGACCACCTCGCGGTCGGCCGGACTGGCGCGCATGCCCGGCCCCCAGAAGTCCTTGAGCAGGCCGCGCTGCTCCTCGGTCATGCTGCCCGGCTGGGCGGTGTAGGCGATCTGCACGCCCTGCTCGACGCACCAGCGGCGCAGCCGCGCGGCGTTGGCCACCAGCCCGGCGCGCAGGCTCTCGGGCAGCGGGCGCAGGAAGTAGCGCTGCATGTCGTGCACCAGCAGCACCGCGCGCCGCGGCTCCAGGCTCCAGCGCGCCAGGTTGGCCGGCAGCTGCTGGGCGGTCGGCAAGGGATAGGCGGTGATTTCGGGAATGCCGCTCATGCCACGGTCTCCAGGGGGAAGGTTGCGCTCGGGGTCGCTTCTGCGCCGGCCCAGGCCATCACCGCGCTGAGCGCCTGCCAGGGGTTCAGCCGCGGATCGCAGAGGCTGGTGTAGTGCCGGCCGACCTGGTGCAGGCCGCTGGAATCGGCGACGCACTCGGTGACGTCGTCCGGGGTGGTCTCCAGGTGCAGCCCGGCGGCCACGCCGCCGGAGCCGGACACCGCCAGGCGGAACGCCGCCACCTCCTCGGCGATGCTGCGCACCAGGCGGGTCTTGTTGCCGCAGGGCGCGACGATGGTGTTGCCGTGCATCGGGTCGCTCAGCCAGATCACCGGGTGCCCGGCCGCGCGCACCGCCTCCACCAGCGGCGGCAGGCGCTCGCCGACCTTCTGCGCGCCCATCCGCGCGATCAGCGTCAGGCGTCCCGGCTCGCGGCGCGGATCGAGGCGCTCGCAGAGCGCCAGCAACTGGTCGCGGCCGATCTCCGGACCGACCTTGCAGGCCACCGGGTTGAGCACCTCGGCCAGCAGCGCCACATGGGCGCCGTCGACCTGGCGGGTGCGCTCGCCGATCCACGGCCAGTGGGTCGAACCGAGGTAGACCCGGCGCTGCTCGTCCTCGCGCAGCATCGACAGCTCGTAGTCGAGCAGCAGCATCTCGTGGCTGGTCCAGACCGGCGAGGCATTCGCCTCCTGCCCGGACGCGGCGTCCCAGCCCAGGTGGCGCATGATGTTGCGCGCCGCCGCATAGCCCTTGAGGATCCGCTGCGGATCGGCCCGGCGCTGCTCGGCATGGGCCTCGCGGCCGTTGACCATGTCGCCGCGATAGACCGGCAGGGTCTGCTCGCCGACCTGCTCGTGCGGCTTGGAACGCGGCTTGGCGTACTGCCCGGCGATGCGCCCGACGCGGATCACCGGTCGCCGGCCGGCCAGGCGCAGGGCGCCGGCCAGCAGTTCCAGCACGGCGGCCTTGCGCGCCACGTTCTCGGCATGGTGGTCGTCCATGTCCTCGGCGCAGTCGCCGCACTGCACCACCAGCGCCTCGCCGCGGGCGACCCGCGCCAGGGTCGCGCGCAGGGCCAGGATGTCGCCGGCGCGGATCAGCGCCGGACTGCCGCGCAGGTACGCCTGCACGTCGCGCAGGCGCGACGGATCGCCCCATTCGGGTTGCTGCAGCGCTTCGCAGCGCCGTACGCGTTGCAATAGATCGTCCAT
>NZ_KV828508.1:0-48055 GCF_001836405.1 Pseudomonas sp. HMSC057H01
AGAGATCCAATGCCTTCTGCGTATCTTTTTCTACCCCTCCGGGCCACCCTGTGCGATAAAGATTCGCCAAATTATGCATCGCCTTCCAATGCCCACGCTCAACTGCCTTACTGTATAAGTCCACAATACGTCCCCAAGGACGCAAGGCGTCAGGCTTAGCTAGCGCAACTGCTTCCCGATACCAGGCATCGGCCTGGGGATCGAGAGGTGGCAAATGGTCTTTCTCATTAACGCAGATGAACGGCTTACTGTCGGCCATAGCGGGAACTCCGAAACTCAACAGGAAAATGAATAGACCAATAGAGATTCGCATCGCTCAGTCCACCGTAAGATTTTGACTATAGGGTGTAGTGACATCCCAGAAGCGCAGCAAGTGCGAAGTAAAAGGCTCATCTGCCACCTGGGCCTTCCAGTTATCATCCATCTTCTGATTCCACAATTCGAAGTTTTTTTCGGTCGTTTCGGCCAACCTCCCAACATGCGCCCCCCACAACTCCTCCCGCATCGCCCTCGCCAAATCCGGATTGGGCTGGGCAATCCCCAACTCGCTGTCGCCATGCATGCTGCGGACATTGATATTGGCCGAGCTGAGCAGGGTATAGAGGTCGTCCACCAGCAGCAGCTTGGAGTGCACGTAGATGTGCTTGTAGCGTGCCTTCAACGGTGGTGCCCCGAGGGCGGCCTCGGCTTCGGCGGACAGGCGCGCTGGCGGCGGGCTGCCGGGGGCGGGGTCGCTGGTGGCCAGGGTGGCGACGACCACCTTGAGGCCGGGTGCTTCGGCGAGTTGATAGGGCTTGTCGTCCTCGCCGGTGTTCTTCGCCAGTCCGGGAATCTCCTGCGCGCCGAGATCGCCGAGGCGTTGCTCGACTTCCGGCGTCACACCTTTCTCTTCGAGCGCCTCGATCTTGCGCTCCAGCCGTTCGATGTTGTTTTCCTGGCCGCGCCGGACATAGGGATCGGGATGTAGGTTTTCCCTGACCTGCTTCAACTGCTCCCGCTTTTCCCGCAAGTCATGCGCCAGGTCGCGCTGTACCTGCGGCATCAGTTGCTCCTGGCCCAGGCCTTTCATCATGTCGTAGGTGGTCTTCGAGGCGTCGCTGGAGTCGGGGGTGTTGGTCACGACGAACAGGTACAGGTCGCCGGGCACGCCCCGGGCCTTGCGCACCTGCGCAGTCTTCCGCAGGCGCTCGGCGAAGCCGGCATAACGGAAGTACTGGTTTTCCATGTAGACGTAGTCGGTGGCATTGCCCAGGGCCTTGAGATAGTGCTCCAGGATCGAGCGCTCGTCGTCCTGCGGCTGGGTCCGGCAAATCTGCGCGACGCTGTTGCTGGCGGGCGTGGCGATCTTCGGCAGCGGCAAGGCGTCGCGCTCGGCGGTCAGCGATGGCGTCGAGAACCAGCGCTTGTACCACGGCGTCTCGAGGTCCCAGGCCTCGCTGAAGTTGCGGCTGAGGTCGGCCAGCACCGGTCCCTGGACCTGCATGGAGATATCCTGCCAGGGCCCGAACCCGGGATCGCGACCGGCGGCGCGGTCGTCGAACAGGTGGGCGCTGGTGTCCCAGTAGTTGCGGTGCATGTTGTGACCCATGACGAAGCCGATGGCCTGCGGGCTGCCATAGTCGACCAGGACCATCTTCTGGTGATGGCTGGCGAACTGGGTGAGTACCAGCAACTGGCCGATGCCCAGGTCGTCGTTGCCATCGGCGCGCAACAGGTGGATCAGGCTTTGCAGCCGCCCGTTGACGAGGCGCACTTGCTCGCCGTTCATCACCGGCCTGGCCGTCTGCTCGAAGTCGCGGGTACGGAACTCGACGTTCTGCAACCCACCGCCGCGTACCGCCTTGAACCAGTCGCGGGTGAATATCTGCCCCCAGGGATCCTGGCGGGTGCCGCCGGAACCGCGCTTGCCGCCGTAGCCCTGGGCCTCGCTGCTGTCGAGAGTGCGCTGGATCTCGGCGTTCTCCGCCTCCAGCTCGGCGATGCGCGCCCGCGCGTGGGCGGCGCCCCGCGGGTCGAAGCTCGGCAGCCTGCCTTCGCGGTGCAGCCGTTCCGAGCGTTCCAGGGCTTCCTGCTGCCGCGCGATGAGGTTGAGGTTATGCTGGCGCCGCTGCTCCAGCCGCAGCACCTCGTTGTCCACTGCGCTGCCGCTGGCGACGCCCGAGCCCGCCCAGGTGCCGCCGGAACCGCCGACGCCGGCCCCGGGGATGGTGTTTTCCTTGAGCCTGGCGAGCTGGTTGCTCCAGACCAGCACCCGCGCCTGCACCCCTTCGCGGCCCTTCGTCTGCAGCAATTCGCCGATTCGCGGTCCGTCGGGGCGTTTGAAACGCATGGCCGGGTCGAAGCCCCAGGTGATGATGTCGATGCTGTGCCGGGCCGCTTCCATCGCCGCATGCACCGCGTCGAAGGCCGCCTGGCCATTGATCAGCGGCTTGATGTGCACACCCGCGCGCGGCGGGTAGAAAGCCTTGTTGGCGAACCAGTCGAGGGTCAGCCGGACGCTGCCGGCCTGTTGCGCGTACAGCTTGAGGGTCTGCGGTTTGTACAGGTCGCTCATGGCGTGGGGTCATCCTTGTCGGCGGCGCCGGGCCGCGAGGCGTCGCGCCGGTAGGCGTCCGGGGCGGAACGCGGCTTGTGCTGGGGCATTTCCGCCCGGTAGTCGCGGAACCCCTGTTGGGCGAGCCGATCGTCGACCTGCAGTGCGTCCGGCCGGTCGACCATCTCCACTTCGTAGGCGTGGCCATTGGCCGTCTCGATACGATAGGTGCGTTCGCCCGGAAGCGGTTCGAAGCTGATTGCGCCGCCTTCGTCGGCGATGCCCTCCTCCTTGAGGGCACCGTTGGCGTAGAGCCGATACGGTTGCCTGGCCGCCGATGCCACGCCGGGCAACGGACTGAGTTCGAAACGCAGGAGTTTCTGCGGCGCTTCGCCGATCTTCTGGGCGATGGCTCCCAACAAGGCGCCTCCCGCCGCCGCGGCGTCGGCCGCGAGCGGTTGCAGCGGCGACAGCGCGCGAACGCCGCTACCGATGCCGGGGCTGCCGCCGCTGTTGATCATCACCTGGGCGCCGTCAAGGGTGACACCGCCCGGGTCGAGCCTGGCGAAGCTGCCACCGCCCTTTAGGGTCAGCTCCATGCCTGCCTCGATCACTACCTTGTCGCCGGCCTTGAAATGGATCTCGTCGCCCGCCTCGACGAACTGGCCGGTGCCGATCCTCAGGTGCAACGCGTCGGCGACGCTGAGGTGGTCGGCCGCCTTCAGTTCGACCTTGCGGTCGGCGTGGACCGTGCGCTGTTCCTCGGCCCTGAACTCGCTGTAGCTATCGCCCTCGACCGTGTCGTGGCGCTCATGGCCGACGCGGATCTTCTGGTCGTGCTCGATGTTCTCGTCCCAGTCGCGCTGGGCGTGGACGAAGATCTGTTCCTGGCCCTTGCGGTCCTCGATGCGCAGTTCGTTGAAACCGCCGCCGCCGGGGTAGCTGTCGGTCTTGAAAACGCTGCGGGTCTTGTTCTGCGGCAGTTCGTAGGGCACCCGGTTTTCGCTGTGGTAGAGGCAGCCGGTGACCAGCGGCTGATCCGGATCGCCCTCCAGGAAACCCACCAGGACTTCCATGCCCACCCGCGGGATGGCGACGCCGCCATAGCGTTTGCCCGCCCAGTTGGAGGCGACGCGCAACCAGCAACTGGTGTTGTCGTCGGCCTGGCCGAGGCGATCCCAGAAGAACTGCACCTTGACCCGGCCGTATTGGTCGCAGTGGATGGTCTCGCCGGCGGGGCCGGTCACGACCGCTGTCTGGCAGCCCAGCACGCGTGGCCTGGGATGCTCCAGCGGGGGGCGGAAATGCGCGCTCCAGGGAGTGGCGACGAAACGGTTGCGATAGCCCTGGCGGAAATCGCCCCGGCCCTGCGCGACGTCGCTGTCGATCGACTCTTCCAGTACCTGCGGCTGCCGCCCTTCGTGGAGAACCTCAGTAAGCAGCCAGAGATCGTTCCATTCGCCGCAGGGATGCGCGGACAGCGTCAGGAAGTGTCCGCTGAGCAGCGCCGGTTCGTCGCTTTCGCCCCTGGCCTGTAGGTAGTCGGCGCGATGCCGTTCCAGCGCGCGCCGGCTCAGGTGCTTGCCGCGCTCGCGGTGGGTGAAGCGGCCGGGATAGTCGTAGTCCTCCAGGTCCGGTTGCTGCGCCCCGGGCTGCGGGCCATGGGCGGCCTGCATCTGCAACGCGGGTTGCTCGAAGTCGTAGTCGCGCCGGGTAACCCGGCTGGCACGGGTGTCGAAGCGCACGCCGAAGCGCTTGACCACCGGCTGGTCGGCGACCAGCCCGGCGTCCTGCACGTAGGCGACGGGGCGTTGCAGCCGCGGAAAGGAGGTCTGGTCGTCGCCGAAGACCAGCATATGGCCCTGGGCAGAAAACTCATGGTGGTAATGGATGCCTTCCTCCTCGCAGAGCCTGCTGAGGAACGCCAGGTCGGTTTCGTCGTACTGCGTGCAGTATTCGCGGGCCGGGTACGGCGTCGGGCCCAGCTGGAAGCGGTAGGCGTCGGCGAGAATGCCGTGGCCCTCCAGCACCCGGCCGATGATTTCCGGCACGCTGAGGCGCTGGAAGATGCGTTGGTCGCTGCACAGCCCCAGGTAGGCCAGGCGCGGCTCCAGGGTCGCGCGATAGCCGGTCAGGCGCTTGCCGGAGTCCCCCTGGGCGATGCTGGTGAGCTGTCCGTGGACCCCTTGCCCGCTCGGCGAGAGGATCAGGAAGGCCGGCTGGTGCAGCAGCGCGTCGAGGTCCAGGTCGGATCGCTCGCTGACCAGCTCCAGGTCGAAGCGAAAGGGCTGGCTGATGGCTTCGCGACCGCGGAAGGCGAGTACCTGGAAGTCGTGCCGGAGGTTTTCGATGCGAAGGCTGAAGTGCGTCTGGTTGGCGGGGGCGAACATTCACTGTCCTCTTGGAAACGCAGCCGTGCGTTCCTGGCGTATTCGGTTCCGGGCGCGACGCGCCTGCGCCCGCGCGATGGAAATGCTGGCCGAGAGGATAGAGGAGAACAGTTGTGCAACTCTTTGCGCACTCGGCCTCCCGGCCGCATCAACGCTGACCTCAATAAATTTGTAACAGAAAATTTCCAGAATGCCGACACGGACGCCCCACCCCATCCGCGGCATTCACGTCCGCCAGGACGGGCCAGGCGTCCGCCGCCTCGAGCGCCTCAGGCGTAGCGCTCGTGCCCCCAGGCGAGGAGGCTTTCCAGCAGTTCGCGGATGACCGCGCGGGTCGCTTCGGCGAGGTCCGCGCGGTAAGCGAACGGGGCCTGCTCGTCCATGTAGGTGCACTGCGCCAGCTCCAGCTGGACGGCATGGACGTGCTGCTCCGGCTGGCCGTAGTGGCGGGTGATGTGGCCGCCCTTGAAGCGCCCGTTGAGCACATGGCTGTAGCCTTCGGCGGCAGCGCAGACCGCCTCCAGGCGGGCCGCCAGCGCTGGATCGCAACTGGCGCCGGCGTTGGTGCCGAGATTGAAGTCGGGCAGTCGGCCGTCGAACAGGTGCGGCACGTGGGAACGGATCGAGTGGGCGTCCCAGAGCAGCGCGTAGCCGAACTCGGCCTTCAGCCGCGCCAGTTCCTCGGCGATGGTCCGGTGGTAGGGCGTCCACACTTCGGCCAGGTAGCGCATGCGTTCCTCGGCGGACGGCGCCATGCCTTCGCGGTAGAGCGGCCGGCCGTCGAACAGGGTGTCCGGATACAGGCCGGTAGTGGCGGTGCTGTACAGCGGCTTGTCGTCGGAAGGGCGGTTGAGATCGACTACATAGCGCGAATAGTGGGCAGCCAGGGTGCTGGCGCCCAGTTCCTCGGCGAAATCGTAGAGCCGGGGAATGTGCCAGTCGGTATCGGTCAGCGCCCGCGCCTCCTCCACCAGGCCGGCGTCCACCGCCGGGGTCAGGCGCGTGCCGGGGTGCGGCATGCTGATCAGTAGCGGCACGCGGCCGCGCTTGAAACTCAGGACTTCATCCACGGTATACCTCCTCGGCGTGGCGAATGACGCGTTTCGGCAGATCGCCGCCCAGCCAGTAGGCCAGCTCCGCCGGACGCTCGATGTCCCAGGCGACGAAGTCGGCCAGCTTGCCAACCTCCAGGCTGCCGTGGCGGGCTTCCAGCCCCAGCGCCCGGGCGGCGTGCAGGGTGACGCCGGCCAGCGCCTCCTCCGGGGTCAGGCGGAACAGGGTACAGGCCATGTTCAGCATCAGGCGCAACGACAGCGCTGGCGAGGTGCCGGGATTGAGATCGCTGGCAATGGCCATGGCCACGCCGTGCCGGCGCAGGGCATCGATCGGCGGCAGCTGGGTCTCGCGCAACAGGTAGAAGGCGCCCGGCAGCAGCACCGCGACGGTGCCCGCCTCGCCCATGGACCGGGCGTCGTCCTCGGTCATGTACTCCAGATGGTCGGCCGACAAAGCCCGGTAGCGCGCCGCCAGGCTGGAACCGTGCAGCGAGGATAGCTGCTCGGCGTGCAGCTTCACCGGCAGGCCCAGCTCGCGGGCGGCGATGAATACCCGCTCGACCTGCGCCGGGGAAAACGCCAGGTGCTCGCAGAAGGCGTCCACCGCGTCCACCAGTCCCTCTCCGGCCAGCGCGGGGAGCATCGTCGAGCAGATATGCTCGATGTAGTCGTCGGCGCGCCCGGCGTATTCCGGCGGTAGCGCATGGGCGGCCAGGCAGGTGCTGCGCACGGTCGCCGGCAGGCGTTCGCCGAGGCGGCGGATGACTCGTAGCATCTTGCGTTCGCTGGCCAGGTCGAGGCCGTAGCCGGACTTGATCTCCAGCGCCGTCACGCCGTCGCGCAGCAAGGGGTCCAGGCGCTTGCGCGCGCTGGCCAGCAATTCTTCCTCGCTGGCCTCGCGGGTGGCGCGTACGGTGCTGGCGATACCGCCGCCGGCGGCGGCGATCTCGGCGTAGCTGACGCCCTCCAGGCGCTGCTCGAATTCGCCGCTGCGGTTGCCGCCGAACACCGCGTGGGTGTGGCAGTCGATCAACCCCGGGGTCAGCCAGGCGCCATCGAGGTCGATGCGTTCGGCGTAGTCGTCGGGCGGCAGTTCGGCGCGCGGGCCGATCCAGTGGATCAGCGGACCGTCGGTGACCAGGGCGGCGTCCTCGACAATCGAGTACTTGCCGCCCTTGAGGGTGGCGGCATGGCAATGCTGCCAGAGTCGTTTCATTGCAGGTCTCCTATGCTCGCGGCCAGCCGGGCGAGACTCTTCCGCTCGCCGAGGATGGCCGCCGCGCTGGCGATGTCAGGAGCCAGCCAGCGGTCGGTGTCGTACGCGGGCACGCGCTCGCGCAGGATGCCCCAGGCCGCCGCGGTGCCCTGGCCGAAGCGTTGCGGGGCGAGGAATTCGAAGGCCTGGGCGGCCAGCAGGTACTCGATGGCGAGGATCCGCCGGAGGTTCTCCAGGGCCCTGCCAAGCTTGAGCGCGGCACTGGTGCCGAGGCTCAGGTGGTCCTCCTGGAGCGCCGAGGTGACGAAGTTGTCGACCACCGCCGGCTGCGCCAGCTGGCGATTCTCGCCGGCCAGGGAGGCGGCGACGTACTGGGTGATCATCATCCCCGAGTTGACTCCCGGCTTGCCCACCAGGAACGCCGGCAGGCCGCTGACCAGCGGGTTGACCAGGCGATCCAGGCGCCGCTCGGCGACCCCGCCCAGCTCGGCCACGGCGATCGCCAGCAGGTCGGCGGCCATCGCCACCGATTCGCCGTGGGGATTGGCCTGGGATACCACCCGGTAGGCCTCCGGCGTACCCAGCAGCAGCGGGTTGTCGGTGGCCGAGTTGAGTTCGGTCTCTATCTGCCGCGCCGCGTGGGCCAACTGGTCACGGCAGGCGCCATGGATCTGCGGTATCGAGCGGATGCTCAGGGCATCCTGGGTGCGGATGCCGCGGGCGTTCTCCAGCACCTGGCTGCCAGCCAGCAAGGCCCGCAGATTGGCGGCGACCCGCTGCATCCCGGGATGCGGCTTGAGCGCAACGATCTCGGCGTCGAACGCCGCCAGTTGGCCGCGCAGGGCCTCGAAGCTCATCGCCCCGATCACGTCGGCCCACTGCGCCAGGCGCTGCGCGTCGTCCAGGGCCAGGCAGGCGAGGCCGGTCATGCACGGCGTGCCGTTGACCAGGCAGAGCCCGTCCTTGGCTCCCAGGCGCACCGTCGCCAGGCCTTCCGCCGCCAACGCGGCGGCGGCCGGCACGACGCTGCCGCGGTAGCTGACCTCGCCGATGCCGAGCAGGGCGATGCCGACGTGCGCCATGTGGGTCAGGTAGCCCACCGAGCCCTGGGCCGGCACCTGCGGGGTAATCCCGTGGTTGAGCAGCGCCAGCAGCCCTTCCACCAGCGAACGGTCGAGCCCGGACTTACCCTGGCTGTAGTTGGCGACGGCGGCACAGATGATCGCCCGGGTCTGTTCGTCGCGCAGCGGCTCGCCGACCCCGCAGGCATGGCTGAGCAAGGTGTTGCGCGACAGCTCGGCGAGCTGCTCGCCTTCCAGCAGGACGTCGCACAGCGCGCCGAGGCCGGTACTGATGCCGTAGGCACGCTCGCCATTGGCGACGATACGGCAGACGATGGCGCGGGCGTTGTCGATCCGTGCCCAGGCCGCCGCCGACAGTTCCAGGCGCGCACCGTGCCGGGCCACCGCGACCAGTTCCTGCCAACGCAGCGGACCGTCGCCGAACACGACGCTCGGTAGGTCGCTCATAGGTTCGCCACCCGCCGCTGGACGAAGCGGTCGACGTAGTCGTCGGCCGGCTGGTGGAGGATTTCCCGTGGTGTGCCGACCTGGATCAGTTGGCCGTCCTTGAGGATCGCGATGCGGTTGCCGATGCGTACCGCCTCGTCGAGGTCGTGGGTGATGAAGACGATGGTCTTGTGCAGGGTTTTCTGCAGTTCCAGCAACTGGTCCTGCATGTCCGCGCGGATCAACGGGTCGAGGGCGCTGAAGGCCTCGTCCATGAGAATGATCTCGGTGTCGGCGGCCAGCGCGCGGGCCAGGCCGACGCGCTGGCGCATGCCGCCGGAAAGCTGGTGCGGATAGGACTTCTCGTAGCCCTTCAGGCCCACCGTGGCGATCCAGTGCAGGGCCCGCTCGTGACACTGCGCCCGGCTTTCGCCGCGAACCTTCAGGCCGTAGGCGACATTGTCGAGCACGCTCTTGTGCGGCAGCAGGCCGAAACTCTGGAACACCATGCTGATCTTGCGCCGGCGGAATTGCCGGAGGGCTTCCATGTCGTAGCGCAGGATGTCCTCGCCATCCACCAGTATCTCGCCGCTGGTGGGGTCGATCAGGCGGTTGAAATGGCGCACCAGGGTCGACTTGCCGGAACCCGACAGGCCCATGATCACGAAGATCTCGCCAGCACCGATGGTCAGCGACAGGTCGTTGACGCCGACCACGCAGCCGGTCTGCGCCAGCACTTCGGCCTTGCTGCGTCCCTGGCGGATCAGCGCCAGCGCGGCATCGGCGCGCGGGCCGAAGATCTTGAACACGTTCTTCACTTCGATCTTGTTCATCTGCGCACCGCTCATTTGCTCGTCTCGTGCCGGGAACGGCCGTAGGCCTGGGTGATGCGGTCGATCACCACCGCGAGGATGACGATCGCCAGGCCGGCTTCCAGGCCCTTGCCCACGTTCAGCGTCTGGATGCCCACCAGTACGTCTTCGCCGAGGCCGCGGGCGCCGATCATCGAAGCGATCACCACCATCGACAGGGCCATCATGGTGGTCTGGTTGATCCCCGCCATGATGCTCGGCAGGGCCAGCGGCAACTGCACGCCGAACAGCTGCTGCCAGCGGTTGGCGCCGAAGGCGTTGACCGCCTCCATCACCTCGCTGTCGACCTGGCGGATGCCCAGGTCGGTGAGGCGGATCAGCGGCGGCGCGGCATAGATCACGGTGGCGAAGATCGCCGGCACCTTGCCCAGGCCGAACAGCATCAGCACCGGGATCAGGTACACGAAGCTGGGCATGGTCTGCATGATGTCCAGCAGCGGCATCAGTACCGCGCGCAGGCGGTTGCTGCGCGCGGCGAGGATGCCCAGGGGGATGCCGATCAGCACCGAGATGAAGGTCGCCACCAGCATCAGCGCGAGGGTCTGCATCAGCTTGTCCCAGAGGCCGACGGCGCCGACCAGGAACAGCAGGCCGGTGATCACCAGGGTCGGCAGCAGGCGCCGGGTGGCGTGCCAGGCGATCGCCGCGACGATCGCCAGCAATAGCCACCAGGGCGTGGCGCGGAGCAGCCCTTCGAGGTTGACGATAGCCCACAGCAGGGTGTCGGAGATCTTGCGGAACAGGTCGCCGTAGTTGGTCACCAGGGCGTCGACCCAAGCGTTGACCCAGTCGGCGATGGAAAATGTCAGGCGTTCGGGAAACATGGTCTGCTCTCGTCGGTCGTGGGTTCAGAGTGCCGCTTCGATCTTCTTCGCCGTGTCCTCGTCGACCCAGGCGTGCCAGACCTCGGGGTGCTCCTTGAGGAACTCGCGCGCCAGGCGCGCTGCATCGATCCTGTCCTTGGCCATCCGCGCCAGGTCGCTGTTCAGCAGCTCCGCCGGCAGGTTGACCTTCTCCAGCACCGCCACCAGCTCCGGCGCCTGGTCGTGGAAGGTCCGCGACAGGCCGACCTGGATCCTGATGCGCTTGTCGACGCCGGGCCTTTCCTCCAGGCGCACCAGGTCGGCACGGCCCATCAGCGGCGTCGGCGACCAGTAGTAGAACAGGATAGGCTCGCCGCGCCGATAGCTCGACAGCACCGCCGCGTCCAGTGCCGGGCCGGTGCCCGGACGGAAATTGGTGAACGTCTCCTCCAGGCCGTAGCTTTTCAGCATCTCGCTGTTCTCCAGCTCGCAGGTCCAGCCGGCCGGGCAATTGTAGAAGCGCCCCTTGCCCGGTTCTTCCGGGTCGCGGAAGACCTCGGCGTACTGCGCCAGGTCGGCGATAGAGCGCAGCTTCGGCGCCTTCGCCTCGAGCTTGCGCTGCGGGTCGCCCTCGATCACGTAGCGCGGCACGTACCAGCCCTCCACCGCGCCGACGATGGGTTCGCCGACGCCGACCACCTTGCCGGCCGCGGCGGCCTTGTTCCAGGCGTCGCTGCGGCCGATCCACTCCTCGGCGAAGACCTGGATGTCATTGGTGCTCAGCGCCTGCTCCATGGTGATCGAGTTGCCCGGCAGGCTGTCGGTGGTACAGCCGTAGCCCTTGGCCAGGACGAACTGCATCAGCTCGGTGAGCAGCGTCCCGCTCTCCCAGTTCAGCCCGGCGAATTTCACCGCCTTGCCGGACTCGCACCAGCCTTCCGCCTGGGCGCCCGCCGCGGCGGCGAGCAGGCCGAGGGCACAGAGAACACTCAACATCGACTTCTTGTATCGCATGGTTCGACGCTCCAGATGCACGATTGGGAAAGGCAGTTGGAAAACCTGCGGGCCGCGCCCGGGGGAACGGCCTCGATCGTTGTTATTGGCCGGCGGCTCAGGCCGCCGTCGGTTCCGTCACAGCCCTCCCTGGGCCTGAAGCACGCCATGCGCGGCATCGCCCTTCGGCCTGACCCAGCGCCGGTAGGCGATCACCAGCACGGCGATCCAGATAGCCCCGACCCACAGGGCCGGGCGGGTGTCCGGGAAATAGCCGAGCACCACGAAGATGAACAACATGAAGACGATCGCCGCCGCCGGCGCGAATGGCCACAGCGGCACCGGGAACTTCAGCGCGGCGACCTGGCGCGGCCCCATGCGCCGGCGCATGCCGACCTGGGCCAGGAGGATCATCAGCCAGACCCACACGGTGGCGAAGGTGGCGATGGAAGCAATCAGCAGGAATACGCTCTGCGGGATCAGGTAGTTCAGCGCCACGCCGAGCAGCAGGGCCACCGCCATCAGCAGCACGGTCATCCACGGCACGCCGTGCCGCGACACCCGCGAGAAGCCGACCGGCGCCTGGCCCTGGCGGGCCATGCCGTAGAGCATGCGACCGGCGCCGAAGATGTCGCTGTTGATCGCCGAGATCGCCGCGGTGATCACCACGACATTGAGGATCGCCGCGGCCGACTCGATCCCCAGGCCGTCGAAGATCTGCACGAAGGGACTGCCGTTGCTGCCGATCTGCTGCCAGGGGAAGATCGCCATCAGCACGAACAGGGTCAGCACGTAGAACAGCAGGATGCGCAGCGGCACCGCATTGATCGCCCGCGGGATCACCCGCTGCGGGTCCTGCGCCTCGCCGGCGGTGATGCCGATGATCTCGATGCCGCCGAAGGCGAACACCACCACCGACAGCGAGGCGACCAGCCCGGCCCAGCCGTTGGGCAGGAAGCCACCGTGCTGCCACAGGTTGTGCACGCCGGTGGCGGACGTCGCCGCGCCGTCCAGGCTGAAGCCGAAGAACATGATGCCGAGCCCGGCGAGGATCATCGCGACGATGGCGCCGACCTTGACCAGCGACAGCCAGAACTCCAGCTCGCCGAAGACCTTGACATGGCAGAGGTTCAGCCCGCCGATGAACAGCACGATGGACAGTACCCAGATCCAGCGCGGCACGTCGGGAAACCAGAACCCCATGTAGATGCCGAACGCGGTGACATCGGCGAGGCAGACGATGATCATCTCGAAAGCGTAGGTCCAGCCGGTGACGAACCCGGCCAGGGGGCCGAGATAGCTGCTGGCGTAATGGCCGAACGAGCCGGACACCGGCTCGTGCACCGCCATCTCGCCGAGCGCGCGCATCACCATGTACACCGCCGCGCCGGCGACCAGGTAGGCCAGCAGCACCGCCGGCCCGGCCATCTGGATGGCCGATGCGGAACCGTAGAACAGGCCGGTGCCGATCGCCGACCCCAGTGCCATGAAACGAATATGACGGGCGTTCAGCCCGCGCCGAAGCCCCGTGTCGTGCGTCATCCCTCGGCTCTCCTGTTGTTGTTCTTGCTGGAGCGCCCCGGCCGAGCGGCCGGGGGCGGGTATCAAAGGCTCGGCAACAGCCGGGCCGGCAGCAGCGCGTTCAGGCAACCGCTGGCGAGCAACTGGCTGGCGGCCTCGATGTCAGGGGCGAAGAAGCGATCCTCCTGGTAGTACGGCACCTTGTCGCGCAGCAGGCGGCGAGCCTGCTCCAGCTTCGGCGAACTCTTCAGGCCCTCACGGAAGTCCAGGCCCTGGCAGGCGCCCAGCCATTCCACGGCGAGAATCCCGCGGACGTTCTCGGCCATCGCC
This sequence comes from Pseudomonas sp. HMSC057H01, assembly GCF_001836405.1. NCBI lineage: Bacteria > Pseudomonadati > Pseudomonadota > Gammaproteobacteria > Pseudomonadales > Pseudomonadaceae > Pseudomonas > Pseudomonas sp. HMSC057H01. Next base: position 13,222 of record NZ_KV828508.1, read on the forward strand.
CAGAGCCGTTTGCCGGCGTTCGGCGCCATCGACACGTGGTCTTCCTGGTTGGCCGAGGTCGGCAGGCTGTCGACGCTGGCCGGATGGGCCAGGGCCTTGTTGTCGCTGGCCAGCGCGGCGGCGGTGACCTGGGCGATCATGAAGCCGGAGTTGACCCCGCCGTTGGCCACCAGGAACGGCGGCAACTGCGACATGTGCATGTCCATCATCAGCGAGATGCGCCGTTCCGACAGCGAACCGATCTCGGCCAACGCCAGGGCCAGGTTGTCGGCGGCCATCGCCACCGGTTCGGCGTGGAAGTTGCCGCCGGAGATCACGTCGCCCTCGGCGGCGAATACCAGCGGGTTGTCGGACACCGCGTTGGCTTCGATCTCCAGCACCTCGGCGGCCTGGCGCATCTGGGTCAGGCAGGCGCCCATCACCTGCGGCTGGCAACGCAGCGAATAGGGGTCCTGGACCTTGTCGCACTTCTCATGGGAACGCGCCACCTCGCTGCTGGCGGTGAGCAGGTCGCGATAGGCCGCGGCCACGTCGATCTGCCCACGCTGGCCGCGCGCGGCGTGGATGCGCGCATCGAACGGCGCCCGCGAACCGAGCATGGCCTCGACGCTGAGCCCGCCGCAGACGGTGGCGGCGGCGAACAGGTCCTCGGCCTCGAACAACCCGCGCAGCGCGTAGGCGGTGGACACCTGGGTACCATTGAGCAGGGCCAGGCCTTCCTTCGCCGCCAGGGTCAGCGGCTCCAGCCCGGCCACCGCCAGCGCCTCGGCGGCCGGCAGCCACTCACCGCGATGGCGCGCCCGGCTTTCGCCGATCAGCACCAGCGACATGTGCGCCAGCGGCGCCAGGTCGCCGGAGGCGCCCACCGAGCCTTTCAGCGGGATGTGCGGATAGACCTCGGCGTTGATCAGCGCGATCAGCGCGTCGATCACCTTGCGGCGGATGCCGGAGAACCCGCGAGCCAGGCTGTTCACCTTGAGCAGCATGACCAGCCGCACCATGGCGTCGTCCAGCGCCTCGCCGACGCCGGCGGCATGGGACAGGACGATGGAGCGCTGGAGCTTCTCCAGGTCGGCCGGGGAGATCCGCGTCGAGGCCAGCAGGCCGAAACCGGTATTGATGCCGTAGGCGGTGCGGCCCTCGGCGATGATGTTCTCGACACAGGCGACGCTGGCGGCGACCGGCGCGTCGGCGCTGGGATCCAGGCTCAGGCGCACGGGGGCCAGGTAGGCTTGGCGCAGGTCGGCCAGGGTCAGCTGGCCGGGTTTCAGATGCAGGCTCATCGAAGGCTCCTTGTTCGGTTCGGCGGGCTCGGCAGCGCCGTCCGCCGGCGGCGTTTCATGGGATTGAAGGCGGCCGCGCCGCCCTGGAAATTCGTCTCAGGCCCCGTGCGCGGGACGTTCGAAGGCGCCGGGATCGGCCGGCAGGATCATTCGCGCCGGGGCCTGGCGCGTGGCCTTGCGCCGCGCCACCAGGTAGTAGAGGACCGCCGGCACCAGCAAGCCGATGATCCAGGAGATATCCACGCCGCCGAGGTGCTCGACCATCGGTCCGGTGTACAGCGTGGTCGCCAGGAACGGCATCTGCACCAGCACGCCGAGGGTATAGACGGCGATTCCCGGCAGGTTCCAGCGACCGTAGCGGCCGTCGGGGTCGGCCAGCGCGGGCACGTCATAGCGCTCGCGGGTGATGAAGTAGTAGTCGACCAGGTTCACCGCGCTCCACGGGGTGAAGAAGGTCAGCAGGAACAGGATGAAGGACTTGAACGCAGCGAGGAACGAGTGCTGGCCGAGCAGCGCGATGAGCGTCGAGGCGCCGACGATCGCGAGGACGAAGAACAGGCGTTGCACGCGGGTGATCTCCAGTTGACCGCGTACGCTGCTGATGATGGTCGCGATGCACATGAAGCTTCCGTAGGAGTTCAGCGTGGAAATGGTCACCTTGCCGAAGGCGATGCTGAAGTAGAGCAGCGCGGCGACGGTCCCGCTGCTGCCCAGGCCGACGATGTAGGCCACCTCGCGGCCGGCGAACTGGCCGTTGGCCAGGGCTGCGGAGAACACCCCGAGGACCATCGAGGCCTGGGCGCCGAGCACCGAGCCGAGGCCGACGGCGAGGAAGGTCTTCCACGACGAGGTGGACGCCGGCAGGTAGCGTGAATAGTCGGCCACGTAGGGGCCGAAGGCGATCTGCCAGGACGCCGCCAGGGACACCGCGAGGAGGAACGAGGCCCAGCTGAAGTGGCGGATGGCGAGCAGATCGCCGATGTCGCTGAGCAGCATCAGGCGGCTGAACAGGTAGACGAAGGCGATGATGCCGAGGACGCTGGCGATCCGCCCGATGATGTGGATGACGCGATAGCCGAGCACCGTCACCAGGACGATGAAGGCGGCGAAGATGAAGATCCCGGCGCTGTCGCTGAGCCCGGTGAGCTGGCCGATGGCCTGGCCGGAAAGCACCGTGCCGGTGGCGGTGAAGCCCAGGTACATCAGGCACACCAGGGCGATCGGGATGCAGGCGCCGTAGACGCCGAACTGCACCCGGCTGGAAATCATCTGCGGCAGCCCCAGGCGCGGCCCCTGCGCGGCGTGCAGGGCCATCACCGCACCGCCGAGGAGCTGGCCGATGAGCAGGCCGACCAGCGACCAGAACACGTCGCCGCCGAGGACCACGGCGAGGGCGCCGGTGACGATGGCGGTGATTTGTAGATTAGCCCCCAGCCAGAGGGTGAACTGGCTGTAGAGGCGACCGTGACGCTCGTTCGCCGGGATGTAGTCGATCGAGCGCCGTTCGATCAGTGGCTTGCTGTCGCTGCCCTGGGTCATGCTGCTGTACTCCGCTGCGGCTCGCGCGCCGCCATTCTTGTTGTGGCCTGGTCGGGACAGTGGGCGGCCGCCCCCACGCCCCGCCGGCGTGGAGGCGGTTTCCGAGGTCAGCGCTGGGCGGTGATCATCGGCAGGTTCAGGCCCTGCTCCTTCGCGCAATCGATGGCGACCTGGTAGCCGGCGTCGGCGTGCCGCATCACCCCGGTTCCCGGGTCGTTGGTCAGCACGCGGGCGATGCGTTCGGCGGCCTCGTCGCTACCGTCGCAGACGATCACCATCCCGGAGTGCTGGGAGAAGCCCATGCCCACGCCGCCGCCGTGGTGCAGCGAGACCCAGGTGGCGCCGCTGGCGGTATTCAGCAGGGCATTCAGCAGCGGCCAGTCGGACACCGCGTCGGAGCCGTCCTGCATGGCCTCGGTCTCGCGGTTGGGGCTGGCCACCGAGCCGGAGTCGAGGTGGTCGCGGCCGATGACGATCGGTGCGGACAGCTCGCCGCTGCGCACCATCTCGTTGAAGGCCAGGCCGAGCTTGGCGCGCAGCCCCAGGCCAACCCAGCAGATGCGCGCCGGCAGGCCCTGGAAGCTGATGCGCTCGCGGGCCATGTCCAGCCAACGGTGCAGGTGGGCATCGTCGGGGATCAGTTGCTTGACCTTGGCGTCGGTCTTGTAGATGTCCTGCGGGTCGCCCGACAGCGCGGCCCAGCGGAACGGACCGATGCCGCGACAGAACAGCGGGCGGATGTAGGCCGGGACGAAGCCGGGGAAATCGAAGGCATTGGCCACCCCCTCTTCCTTGGCCATCTGGCGGATGTTGTTGCCATAGTCGAAGGTCGGCACGCCCTGCTGCTGGAACGCCAGCATGGCCCGCACGTGTACCGCCATGGACTGCTTGGCGGCCTTGACCACGGCGGCCGGGTCGGTCTGCGCGCGGTCGCGGTACTCTTCCCAGCTCCAGCCGGCCGGCAGGTAGCCGTTGAGCGGATCGTGGGCGCTGGTCTGGTCGGTGACCATGTCCGGGCGTACGCCGCGGCGAACCAGTTCCGGAAGGATCTCGGCGGCATTGCCCAGCAGGGCGATGGAGATGGCCTTGCCTTCGGCGGTGTAGCGCTGGATCCGCGCCAGGGCGTCGTCCAGGTCCTTGGCCTGCTCGTCGACGTAGCGACTGCGCAGGCGGAAGTCGATGCGGCTCTGCTGGCACTCGATGTTCAGCGAACAGGCGCCGGCCAGGGTCGCCGCCAGCGGCTGGGCGCCGCCCATGCCGCCAAGGCCGGCGGTAAGCACCCAGCGGCCCTTGAGGTTGCCGTCGTAATGCTGGCGGCCAGCCTCGACGAAGGTTTCGTAGGTGCCCTGGACGATGCCCTGGCTGCCGATGTAGATCCACGAACCGGCGGTCATCTGGCCGTACATCGCCAGGCCCTTGGCGTCCAGTTCGTTGAAGTGTTCCCAGGTCGCCCAGTGCGGCACCAGGTTGGAGTTGGCGATCAGCACCCGCGGCGCGTTGGCGTGGGTCTTGAACACGCCAACCGGCTTGCCGGACTGTACCAGCAGGGTCTCGTCGTCGTTCAGTTGCTTGAGGGTCTCGACGATCCTGTCGTAGCACTCCCAGTTGCGCGCGGCACGGCCGATGCCGCCGTAAACCACCAGTTCCCTGGGGTTCTCCGCGACCTCCGGGTCGAGGTTGTTCATCAGCATGCGCAGCGGCGCTTCGGTCAGCCAGCTCTTGGCGGTCAGCGTAGTGCCGCGCGGGGCGCGGATTTCAATATCGCGGAATTTGCTCGGGGTGGTCACGGCAGGCTCCTGGGCGTGGCGTTCAACGGGCGGCGCCCCGCGAGGGTGCGCCTGAATTCGGGGACGAAGCAGAGGTCGGGCTGGGTCTACCGAACACATCTATGCTTGTACATACAAGTATAAGCAAAGGAAGGGCCAATTCTGCCGTCACGCCCTCCGGCGATATCTGCACACCCCCGTGAATCTCATTCAACCCACTGATTTTTCTGGAGTTAAGAATTAGCGAAGGTGGCCTCTTCTCCGGAAAAGGAACCTGCCGGAACGGCCCTGGATGCACGTGTTCGAAGCGTGCGCGCACCGGTTTGGGGCCTTCGGTAACACCGTTCAGCGCAATTGCGGGTAACCCCAGCCCTGCGCCTGACGCTCGTAGTCGAGGAGAATCCGGTAATGCTCCTCGCCGGCCGGGAGGAAGCTTTTCAGCGCCAGTGTCGCGGCCAGGTGCGGGCACTCGATCAGCGTCAGGTTCAGCGCTTCGAACAGCTCGCGGCGTTGCGCCGCACTCCAGTGCAGCGAGGTGATCAGCGGCAAGGCCGGGCTCGGCGCGCTGCGCCCGAGCACGCGCAGGCCGGCCAGGCGCTCCGGTGCGTGGCGTTGCAGGTAGCCGAAGGTCACTGCATCCACCGAGGTCAGCTCGACCTCACCCGCGGCCACCATCGCCAGGCTGCGCAGGTGGCCGCCGCTGATGCGCACTTCGGCGAAGAACGCCGAGTCTCGCCCCAGCGGCGCCAGCGCATGGCGCAGCAGGTTCATGCCGCTGTTGGAGTCGCGGTCGTTGAGCGCCAGGCGGGTATTGCGGAAGTCGCCGAGGCGCTGGCGCGCCTGTCCTTCGGCGGCGACGAACAGACTGCAATGCTCGCCGGGAGCGCAATCGGGCAAGTCGTAGCTGGGCACCGCGAGCACCGCCACCTGGCCGCGCAACTGGGTCATCAGCGGATAGCCGCAGGTCTGCGCGAACAGCAGGTTAGGCTGTCGCCACTGCACCGCCAGATCGGCGGCGGCCGGCGCGTAACGGCGCACGCCCAGGCGCCGGCAGACCTCGCCGATGAAGGTTGCGCCGGCCTGCCTGACGCAGTCCGGCTCGACATACATGTCCAGCGCCGCCACCACCGGGGTATCGATCATGCTCTCGTCCGCCTGCCTTCAATGCTCGGGATGCACCGGCGCATCCACCGGCCGCCAACCGTGGCGCCGCCATAGACGACCATAGCCGGGCAGGTGGAAATCGCCACTGCGTCGCCGGTAGGCACGGCGGCTTGCGTTATACACGCGCGGCAGCAGGTACCAGGGCAGGCCCGGCAGATCGTGGTGGACCAGATGCAGGTTGTTGTTGAGGAACAGCAGCCGCCACGGCCACCCCGCCTCGACCAGCACGCTGCGCTGCGCCGGCTCGCGGGCCGGACGGTGCTCGTAGAAAGAGCGCAGCATGCTCAGGCCGAGGGCCGGATAGGCCACCGCCGGCAGGTATAGCCAGGGCGGGATACCCGCCCAGCGCCAAAGCCCGGCCAGCAACCCGCCCAGCAGCACGGCATGCAGGCCCCACAGGCGCCAGGCGGCGCCCTCTCCCTGGCGCAACCGCGAACCCTCCAGGCGCGCCATCGCCGCCAGGGCCAGCAGCGGGCCGAGGGTGGCGCGACCGAGCAGGGTCTTGTCCAGGCAGAGCCAGCGCCGCCGCCAGGAGCCCAGGCGCGGCCATTCGGACAGACTGACGTAGCGACTCTCGGGGTCCAGCCCCGGGTAGGTCAGTTGCTCGTCGCGGTGGTGCCGCAAGTGGCTGTCACGGTACAGCGGATAGGGATACCAGACGGCCAGCGGCAGGTAGCCGAGCACGGCGTTGAACCTCGGCCAGCGGGTCGGGTGGCCATGGATCAGCTCATGCTGCAACGACATGTAGAGGGAGGCGAACGGCACCAGCCCCGCCAGCACCGGCCAGCCCCAATGCCGATACTGGCTGGCGAGCAGTGCCCAACCGCCGTACAGGCAGGCGATCAGCAGCCAGGTCGGCCATTCGCTGCGCGCCTGGAAGGTATCCTGGAGCCGCCGCACCAGGGTGCGCTGACGCCCGCTCAGGTAGTGCGCCATGAAGGCTGGCGAGGCTTACTTCAGGGAGGTATCGAGGCGCGCGGCGACTTCGGCTGGCACCCAGTGGCTCCAGATTTCGCGATGCTGGCGAAGGAACTGCGCACGCACCTCGCCGACCTCGCGATGATTCTGCGCCATGTCGGCGAGCAGCTCGTTGAACAGCGGCAAGGGGATCTCGACCTTGCGGAACAGCTCGACCAACGCCGGCGCCTTGTCATGGAAATCGCGGGAAACGCCAATGGTGATCTTCGCCGGCAACGAGCGGGAACCGATGGGGTCGGGGTTCTTCGGATCGGACAGGGTGGCCCAGGCCTTCTCGCTGAACGGCGGCTCTTCCAGTTGCACCAGCTTGAAACGGCCCATCAACGGAGTCGGCGACCAATAGTAGAAAAGCACCGGCTCACCGCGCCGGAAGGCCGCACTGATCGCCGCATCCAGCGCCGGGCCGGTGCCGGTGCGGAAGTTCGTGTAGCTGTCCTGCAACCTGTAGGCCTTGAGCTTCTGGCTGTTGACGATCTCGCAGGTCCAACCGGTCGGGCAGTTGTAGAAACGCCCCTTGGCGGGCTCCTCGGGATCGCGGAACAGCGCCTTGTAGCGCGGCAGGTCGGCGACCGACCTCAACTCCGGCGCCTTCGCCTCGATGCCTCGTTGCGGGTCGCCCTTGACCAGGTACTCCGGCACCCACCAGCCCTCGGTGGCGCCCTTCACCGTCTCGCCGACGGAGAACACCTCGCCCGCCTCCTCCGCCGCGCGCCACACCGGGCTACGCCCGGCCCATTGCTCCCCGGTGACCTGGATATCGTTCTGGCGCAGGGCGTTTTCCATGGTCACGGTATTGCCCGGCAGCGCGTCGGTCTCGCAGCCGTAGCCTTTTTCCAGTACGTAGCGCAACAGGTCGGTGGTGAACATGCCGCTTTCCCAGTTCAGCCCGGCGAACACCACTTTGCCCGGGTACGGGCATTCCGCCGCGACGGCGGTCTGGCTGGCGAGGCTGGCGCCCAGGGCGAGGACGGCGAGGATCTGGCGAAGCGGGGGCATGCGGGTCTCCCGGTTGGAGTCGGACGGCATGCGGAACTATATAGGCATTAAAAATATTGGATTAATAACGTTTGGTTCTTTTGATAGACAAAAGCGCCTACCCTTTCGGTGTAGACGCTTTTTCCTGGCGGCGCCGGCGAATCACAGCGAATCGAGTTCCACCGCACAGACCCACGCCGGCTCGTGTGCCGTCAGGCGCCAATGCTGCAAGCCCTGCAGTCCCTCGGCGCACAGGCAGTCGTGGGCAGCCAGTTGCCCGCGAGGTTGCCCTTGCAAGGAAATCGCTACCCCGCCCTGCTGGGCGAACAGCAGCAGCGTGCTCGCCGTGCCGTGCCAGTCCAGCTCGCCCTCGACCCGCAGCCATTGCAGGCGCGCGCGATGGCGCCGGGGCGCATAGATCAGGTTGAAGTCGCGGATAGCTCCATCGAGCAGGGTGCAGTGCACCTCGCTGTCGCCGGAAAAGGCGAAGGCCTGCCGCGCGCGTAGCGGCGCGGATTCCGCGCCATCCACCCGCAGGCGCATGCCGCCGCCCTCCAGCACGCTGATGATCCGCTGGTAACCGGCGAAGCGGGAGAAGCCGCCGGACTCGCCGACATCGGCGATCGACAGGCGCCAGCCGAAGCCGTCCAGGCCGTCGCCGCCGTCGCGGGCGATCTCCTCGGTGGAGCCGGCGCCGTTCTTCCACGGCATTCTCGGGTAGTCGACGGCGCGCAGGATGCGGAATTCGCTCATGAGCTGAAGCGTCCTTCCAGACGGTGGCGGGAACCCGGGTGCAGCAGCCGCGCGGCGGTCACCGCGACACGCCCGGACCAGGTGCGGCGGCGGATCAGCAGGCACGGCTCGCCGCGTTCGATCTGCAACAGCTTGCACTCGGCCGGCTCGGCGAGGATCGCCTCGACCACATGCTCGCCCTCGGTGAGCGGCGCCACCTGGGTCAGGTAGGCATAGGGCGTTTGCCGGGTGAAATCCTGCTTGAGGTAGTCCGGCGCCACCGCGGCGTTCACGTAGCGGTCCTCGATCTGCACCGGGATATCGTTCTCGTAGTGCACGATCAGCGAGTGGAACACCCGCTGGCCTTCGCGCACGTCCAGTGCCAGGGCGCGCTCGGGGCCGGCGACCTCCTCACCGAGGGTGATCACCTGGCAACGATGGCGATGCCCGCGGGCCGCGATCTCGTCGGCGATATTGTGCACCTCGAACAGTGCCGACTGGCCCTTGGGCTCGGCGACGAAGGTACCGACCCCCTGCATGCGCACCAGCAGGCCGTCGCTGGTCAGTTCGCGCAGGGCGCGATTGATGGTCATGCGACTGAAGCCGAGCTGGCTGACCAGTTCGCTCTCGGAGGGCACCCGGTGGTGCGGCGGCCAGGCGCCCGACTGGATCTGGCTGACGATCATCTGCTTGACCCGCGCGTAGAGCGGCGCCGGTACCTCGCCGAGTTGCGAGGCCAGCGGGGAACGATCGGAAGAAGAGGACGTCACGGAGAGACTCCTTGTCGAGGCGTCGATGAAGTGAGTTTACGCACCGCTTAATCGTCTGTATATGTATATACAAATAAAACAGACTGCGTGTGAGCTGATTATGTCCGCAATTTTCGCTGAACGTGCGTTGCTGCCGGAAGGCTGGGCGCGAAATGTCCGTTTCGAGATTTCCGCGGACGGAGTTCTCGCCGAGATTCGTCCCGACGCCAACGCCGACGGCGCCGAACGCCTCGGCGGCGCCGTGCTGCCGGGGATGCCCAACCTCCATTCGCACGCGTTCCAGCGCGCCATGGCCGGGCTCGCCGAAGTCGCCGGCAATCCCAACGACAGTTTCTGGACCTGGCGCGAGCTGATGTACCGGATGGTCGCTCGGCTGTCGCCGGAACAGATCGAGGTCATCGCCCGCCAGCTCTATATCGAGATGCTCAAGGCCGGCTACACGGCGGTGGCGGAATTCCACTACGTCCATCACGACCTCGACGGCCGCTCCTACGCCGACCCCGCCGAACTTTCCCTGCGCATCTCCCGCGCCGCCAGCGCCGCCGGCATCGGCCTGACCCTGCTTCCCGTGCTTTACAGCCACGCAGGCTTCGGCGGCCAGCCGGCCAGCGAGGGCCAGCGGCGCTTCATCAATGGCAGCGAGGCCTATCTGGAACTGCTCCAGCGCCTGCGCGCGCCGCTGGACGCGGCAGGCCACTCCCTGGGCCTGTGCTTCCACTCCCTGCGCGCGGTGACTCCGCAGCAGATCGCCACGGTCCTCGCCGCCGGCCACGACGACCTGCCGGTCCACATCCATATCGCCGAACAGCAGAAGGAAGTCGACGACTGCCTGGCCTGGAGCGGACGCCGGCCGTTGCAATGGCTGTACGAGAACGTCGCGGTCGACCAGCGCTGGTGCCTGGTCCATGCGACCCACGCCGACCCCGCCGAGGTGGCGGCGATGGCGCGTAGCGGCGCGGTGGCCGGCCTGTGCCTGAGCACCGAGGCCAACCTCGGCGACGGCATCTTCCCGGCGACGGACTTCCTCGCCCAGGGCGGGCGCCTGGGCATCGGCTCGGACAGCCACGTCTCGCTCAGCGTGGTCGAGGAACTCCGCTGGCTGGAATACGGCCAGCGCCTGCGCGACCGGAAACGCAACCGGCTGTACCGCGACGACCAGCCGATGATCGGCCGCACGCTCTACGACGCTGCGCTGGCTGGCGGCGCTCAGGCCCTTGGGCAGCCGATCGGTAGCCTCGCCGTGGGCCGCCGCGCCGACCTGCTGGTGCTCGACGGCAACGACCCCTACCTGGCCAGCGCCGAGGGCGACGCCCTGCTCAACCGCTGGCTGTTCGCCGGCGGCGACCGCCAGGTGCGCGACGTGATGGTGGCCGGCAGATGGGTGGTGCGCGACGGCCGGCATGCCGGGGAAGAACGCAGCGCCCGGGCATTCGTCCAGGTGCTGGGGGAACTGCTCGACTGACCCTGCGCAGCGGCGGACAACCGCGTTGCGCTTATCCGCCCGACTCGTTCGAGCCGTCGGGCGCTAAACGCCGATACTTCCCACGCCAGCCGCCAGGCGTGAACGGCGCTGGAAAGAAAAAACGCCCCGGCGGGGCGTTCCTTCACTGGCTCCGCTTCAACTGGCCGTCGGGTACCCGCCAGATCAGCTCGTCCACCGCGTAACCGCGGCTGCGCGCTTCTTCCAGCAGACGCTCGCGGGTCTGCTGCGAAACCTGCGGGGTACGCGACAGCAGCCACAGGTATTCACGGTTCGGATTGCCCACCAGCGCGGTGCGGTAGTCGTCGTCCACCGCCAGCACCCAATAGTCGCCGCGCGCCACGTTGGGGAAGAGATTGGCGAACCAGTTGTCGAAGCGCACCCACAACTTGTCGGTGCGGCCTGGCTGCTGGGCGACCGCCCGCCCCTCCACCTGCTCCCACTCGCCATCCCGGGTCAGGCAGCGGTTGATCACCTGGATGCTCTGGTCTTCCTGCAAGCGGTAATGCGCTTCCGATTGCGCGCAGTTGCGCTGGAAGAACATCGGCAAGCGCGCCAGTTCGTACCAGGTGCCCTGGTAGCGCTGGAGGTCGACCTGCTCGGTGGCCGGCGGATTCTTCGGCGAGCCCGCGCAACCGACCAGCAGCAAGCCCAGCCACAGGGTGCAGAGCACCCGGATCGGCAGACCGATCACTTGAGCCCCTGGCCGGAGAAGAGCAGCGCCTTGTCGGCCGCGTACTGCACGCTGATGAAAGCCTTCTCGTCGCCCCAGGTGCAGCTGGACATGCCCAGCGCGCCGGAGCACTCGGTGGGCTTGCCGAGGATCGCCTCGACCTCGGCCTTGCTCATGCCGGCCTTGAGCTTGGAATAGTTTTCCTGGTTGATCTTGCTGCAGGCAGCCAGGACGACGCAGAAAGCGACCACGGCCAGGGTACGGAACGACGCCATGAGGAACTCCTTGTTCGGGGGAAGCGCTGCCCTACAGCTTGGCATACGCGGGGGAAATCCGAAGCCTTGGAGTCAGAAACGCGAACCGGGTTCCCTGAGGAACGCCGTCTCCTCCTCGCTGGAAGGGCGGCCGAGAATGGCGTTGCGATGGGGGAAGCGGCCGAAACGGGCGACTACCGCATGATGCCGCTCGGCATAGTCGTAGAAGTCATCGAAGGGCTGGCGCGCACTGCCGCCGACCTGATCGCGCAGGTCGCGGAAGCAGGCTACCGCCCGCTCCTGGCTGGGCAGGTCCTCGGCGTGCTCCAGGACCAGGTAGGCGAACACCCGGCGCACCGGCGGCAACTGGCGGTCGAAGCCTTTCTCCAGGCCCTCGCGCACCACCCGTTGCGCTCGGGCGTCGCCGGCGTAGGCGCGCGGCGTGTCGCGGTAGATCATCCGCGGCAACTGGTCGAGCAACAGGATCAACGCCAGCCAGCCATCGGCCTCGGCCGTCCACTCCTGCAAGCCGCCGTCCAGCGCCTGGTTCACCAGGTCGCCGAAACGGCCGCCGGCATCGGCGTCCTGGCAGACGTTCTTGCCGAACCACAGGCCGTTGCGCTGGGCAACCACCTCGGCGGCATCGCTGGAGGTGCCGAACCACCAGTCGAGCAGGGTCTCCCAGGGCGCGCTCATCGGCCTACTCCGCGTGGTAGCCGGTGATGCGCTCGACTTCCTGCTTCGAGCCGAGGAACACCGCGACACGCTGGTGCAGGTTCTCCGGCTTGATGTCGAGGATGCGCTGGGTGCCGTTGGTGGCGGCGCCGCCGGCCTGCTCGATGATGAACGACATCGGGTTGGCTTCGTACATCAGGCGCAGCTTGCCGGGCTTCTCCGGCTCGCGGGCGTCGCGCGGGTACATGAAGACGCCGCCGCGGGTCAGGATGCGGTGGACGTCGGCGACCATCGAGGCGATCCAGCGCATGTTGTAGTTCTTGCCCAGCGGACCTTCCTTGCCGGCCAGCAGTTCTTCCACGTAGCGTTTCACCGGCGCTTCCCAGTGGCGCTGGTTGGACATGTTGATGGCGAACTCGGCGGTGCTTTCCGGCACGCTGATGTTGTCGTGGGTGAGGACGAAGCTGCCCAGCTCGCGGTCCAGGGTGAAGCCCTTGACGCCGTTGCCGAGGGTCAGCATCAGCATGGTCTGCGGGCCGTAGATGGCGTAGCCGGCGGCGACCTGGGTGGTGCCCGGCTGGAGGAAGGCCTCCTCGCGCAGGGTATCGTTCTGGTTCAGGTACTCGCTGGGGCAGCGCAGCACCGAGAAGATGGTGCCGACCGAGACGTTGACGTCGATGTTGCTGGAGCCGTCCAGCGGGTCGAAGACCAGCAGGTAGGCGCCTTTCGGGTAGCGCCCCGGAATCTGGTAGGGGTGGTCCATCTCCTCGGAGGCCATGCCGGCCAGGTTGCCGGCCCATTCGTTGGCTTCCAGCAGGATCTCGTTGGACATCACGTCCAGCTTCTTCTGCACCTCGCCCTGCACGTTCTCGGTGCCCATGCTGCCGAGTACGCCGCCCAGCGCGCCCTTGGACACCGCATGGCTGATTTCCTTGCAGGCACGCGCCACGACCTCGATGAGGAAGCGCAGGTCGGCCGGGGTGTTGTGGCTGCGGGTCTGCTCGATCAGATAGCGGCTCAGGGTAACGCGGGACATGGATGGCTCCGGAGAGAGGAAAAAACCCGCGCAGTTTAACGCGGAATTGGCGGTCACGCTTGACTCCGCGCAACCGCCGGTTGGAGATCGGCGGCGGTGGCGCGGTTCATTTCCGCGGCGCGCAGCCGATCGACGGTCGTCAGCCGCGTCCCATCTCGCCGTTCAGGCTGGCCTGGACGATTTCCACCCAGTAGCCGTCGGGATCGCTGATGAACGCCACGTTCTTCATGCCTCGGTCCAGCGGCTTGACGAAGTTCACCCCGAGCGTCTCGAAACGCTCGCAGGCCGCCACCAGGTCGGGCACCGAGAAGCAGATGTGGCCGAACCCGCGCGGGTCCTGGTTGCCGTTGTGGTACTGGCTGTCGTCGCTCTCGCTGCCCCAGTTGTGGGTCAGCTCGAGGACCGACTGGCGTCCGAAGGTGTAGCGCTGGCGTTCGTCGAGCGCGTCGGGCACCTCTTCGCCACGGGTCATGGCGAGGAAATACAGGGAGAACCGTCCTTCCTCGAAATCCAGGCGACGCAGCAGGCGCATGCCGAGCACCCGCGAGTAGAAGTCGAGCGAGCGCTTCGGATCCTTGACCCGCAACATGGTGTGGTTGAACACGTATTCCTGGGTGATGGCGTCCGGCTCCATGCAGATGCCGGGCTGTACTTCGGTGTTGAAACTCATCGGGCGATTCCCTCGAACGAAACGGATCGGCAGTGTATGGCGGTCGACCGGGCAGCGAGTAACAGCGGGGTACTACTCTCTTGATGCCGACGCGCGCCGATCGTTCCGTCGACGGGAAACGCGACCGGCGCCGACCGGGCGCCGGCCGCCGTTTCAGAAGTCCAGGCTCAGCGCCAGGCTGACGCTCTGCTGGGTATCGTCCTCGCCCTTGCGCCAGTTGTAGCCGCCGCGCAGCGACAGCTCCGGCGCCAGCTTCTGGCTGAAGCCGAGGGAGACGCGGTTGAGGTGGTCCTGCGGGGTGTAGCCTTCGAGGGTGAAGCGATTGCCCGGCAGGCTGTTGAGGGACATGGTCAGGTCCTGGGTGTCGTCCTCGTACTCGCGTTCGTGGGCGTACTCGGCGAACAGCTGGGTATCGCTGCCGAACGCGTACTTGCCTTGCAGGCCGGCGCCCAGGCGCTTCGAGCTGCGCTTCTGGTCATCGTAGTCGAGCGCGGTGGCGCTGGCGCCCTTCTCGGAATAGCCGTCGACCTCGACCCGCGCGTAGTCGGCGCTGACGAACGGCGACAGGTGCCAGGGACTGTCGGCCTGCTGGGCGATGTCGTAGCCCAGGCGCGCGCTGAACGCCCACAGATGGCCGTTGGTGTCGCCTTTCTCGCTGCGCTCGCCGCCGCCCAGGGCGAACTTGCGCTTCAGGTCGTCGTAGTCGAGGTAGCCGCCGGTCAGCGCCGCGTCAGCCCACCAGCGGTTTTCCTGGTACTGCACGAAGGCGCTGGCCATGTAGCTGTTCATCCGGTAGTCGGAATCCTTGGCGCCGGCTTCCAACTTCTGCCGGTAGAAACCGGCGGCGACCCCGGCGCGCCAGGCCTCGTCGATGCGGTAGCTGCCACCAAGGGTCAGGTTGTAGCCATTGCCGTCGCCGCTGGCGGCGCTGTCCTGGGAGTCGAAGTCCAGGCGCTGGCCACCGCCGCCGACGAAGCCGCGCCACTGGCCGACGTTCTGCCAGTTCTCCCAGTCCGCCTGCCACTGGCTGCGCAGTTCGTCCTGGTAGGCACGCAGGGTGCCGTGGGCCATTTCCGGCAGCAGGGTCAGCTCCCAGGGCGCCGACAGCAGCGAGTAGGTGTAGTCGGCGATCAGGCGCTGGCCGGTGATGGTCGGGTGCACGCTGTCGTTGAACAGCAATTTGCTCGGGTCGGGCGTGCTGCCGTTGATCCCGTAGGTCGGGTTCATGGTGCAGCCGTTGCCGCTGAAACAGGTGCCGATCAGGTTCTGGTCGGCGGCCAGGCCGAAGGAAGCCGGGTTGGCCATGCCTTCCTTGAGCAGCAGCGGGATGTTCAACGGAATGACGTTGGCGCCGGCCTGGCTCAACTGGGCGGTCAGCTCGGCGTTGAACGTGCCGCTGAGTTGGCTGGCGAAAGGCTGCAAGGGACCACCGAAGGTAGCCGGGGTCAGGCCCAGGTCGGGCAACAGCCAGACCACGATGTAGCGCGCGCCGGCCTGCTGCAGGGCCTGCACGCTATCCACCAGGCGACCGGCGGCCTGTTGTGCCTGGACGTCGTTGAGGATGCGCCCCTGGAGGAAGTCGTTGCCGCCGCCGGTGATGTAGTACAACGCGTTCGGGTCGGCACCCAGGCCCTGGCGGGCACGGTCCACCAGGTAGCCATCGCGGCTGCGCAGGAGGGTATTGTCGCGCTCGATCAGCGAGCCGTTGGCCGCGGTGATCGAGTCGTAGATCTGATCGGTCCGGTAGCCGCCCACCGCCCAGTTGTTGCCGTCGGCGATGCCCTGCTGGGCGTTGACCGGCGAGGTCGAGGCAGCCAGGTCGCCCGGGGCGATGCCGAGCTGATTGCCGAGCAGCATGGGCGCGGTCGGTCCGAAGATCTCGCCGCTGCCGTTCTGGTAGGTCGGGCCGACCCGGTTGGTGAAACGCGAGGTGCTTCCGGCGGGGCCGGCAGGATCGGGGAACTGCCCGGCATCGCTGAGGCTGTCGCCGAACACCACCAGCGTCGAATAGGGCGAAGGAGCAGCCTGCGGGGCGGTGGACAGCGAAGCCAGCAGGCAGGCCGCTACCAGTGGCTTGAGCGCCATTCTGATCATTCTCTTACTCCGTGATTTGTTTTTATTGTCGGGCCGCCGCGTCGTCGGCATGCGCCCCGGGGCCCGTCGTAAAGCCTCCTCAGCCGAACAGCATAGCGCGGAACCGGCTCATGGCTTGTTCGGCGAGGAACGCAGCAGGCTCATTGCCATTATTACCAGCAGAGCGACCCCCAGCAGAAGTACCGCCCACAGGCCGATCTTCTTCCAGTCGCTACCCGGTGCCGGCGCCGCGGCCGCCATGGCCACCTCCAGCGGTTCGCCCAGGCTGGCGCTACCCAGGGTGGCGCGCTTGCTCTCGGTATAGCCGGGAATCAGTACGCCGAGCGGCAGCGCCGCCGACTGCGCGCCGGGCTTGCCGAACGCCAGCCGGTACGGCGGGCTGCCGCGCACTAGGAACACCAGTTCGCTGGCCGGCAGGCCGACACTCAGGGACGGGACCTCCGGGCCCAGGCCGGTACCTCGTTGGTCCACCTGCAGACGCAGCTCGCGCACCGCCCAGCCCGGCAGTTCCAGCTCGTTCTGCTGTACGTTGCGGCCGTCGATCGGCAGCCGGTAGAGGACCCCGCGTGCCAGGCTGCTCCAGGCGGCCTCCCGGCGCGGCGAAGCGTTCTCCGTACGATCACGGCCGGACAGTTCCACCGGGACGATGGTGTGGGTCAGCGCCTGCTCCAGGGACACCCGCACCCGCTGCAACGGCAACGCCAGCGGCAACTGCCAGCGGTACTCGCCGTCCCCCGCCTGGCGCCCGGCCAGCGGCTCGGACCAGATCATCGGCGCCGGCTCGGTGCTCCGCGTGCTGCCTTGCAGGCGGGCGCCATGAAGGTCTGCCGCGGTTGCCCCGGCCGGCCAGGCCAGACGCAGGTAGCGGGCCTGGCGGCCGGGAAGCTTGACCTCGCTGACGTCGATGCGTTCGCCGTTGAAGGTCAAGCGGGCGATCTGTCCGTCACCCCAGGCCTGCCAATGCTCGAGGTCGTCGCTGGCTTCCACGGAGAAGCGCTGGAAGCCCTCCTCCGGGCTGCTCCAGTCCAGCCGCAGGCGCTCCAGGGGAAACGTCACCGCGCTCGCGTCGATCAGCCAGCCGCGCAAAGTCTCGGCAGCCGGCCCGGCGTTTTCCGGCAGCACCTCGACTATGGTGCCGCTGGTGTTGCGCTGCACCCGCAGGTTCGGTTGCGTCGCGTCGGCGGCGGACGTGCCTCGCAACGGGAACAGCCGCACCTCGGCCTCATGCGGCGTGCTGGCCTGGCGCTCGCTGCCGGCCACCAGGGCGTAGGGCAAGGCCTCGCCTTCGGCATCGAAGACCCGCAGGTCGCGCAGGTCGGCATGGGCAGCCGACAACTGCACGCTCATCGGGATGCTCAGGCGATACCAGGGACCTTCGCCCTGCAGCGACAGCGCCACCTGGCGGCTGAAACCTTCGGCAGACTCCTTCGCCGACAGCGGCAGGGACAGGCAGGCGCCCAGCAGGAGCAGGCCGGCGGTTCTGAACGAAAAGGAGCGCGTCATGGCTGCTCGGCCTCCGATGCGACCTCGGCGCGACGCGGAGGCAAGGGTGAGAAGTAGCCGACGACCAGCAACAGGACGCCGACCCCGATGAAGGAGATGATTCGCTCCAGGCTGCCACTGTTGCCCAGCTCGACGAAGAACAGCTTGACCACCACGACGCCGACCAGCGCCGCGCCGACCATCCACAGGTCGCGCCGGCCGAGACGGGTACCGGCGATGGTCAGGCCCAGCGCACAGAGCGTCCAGACCAGCGACAGCCCCGCCTGCACCAGCATCGACGCGGCCAGCGCCTCGGCCTGGAACGGTACGCCGGCCAGGTGGTGCGCGGCGCGGCACACCGCCAGGGTCAGCAGGGCGAACAGCGAGGCGCCGGCCAACGCCTGGCGCCCCAGGCGCGCGCTGGCATTGCCATCGACGAGCGAGGCCAGGCTGGCGTCGCTCCAGCGGTAGAGGGCGAACAGCACGATCAGCAGCCCCAGTTCCAGCGGGTTGGCCAGCGGCAGGTAAGGCAGCGGCTCGGCAGCGCCGTCGCTGAGCAGGTTGGCGCTCCAGAACCAGCCGAGCAGCAACAGCGCCACCGGCGCAGCGGCGAGCAGCCGATACTCCCGCGGGAAGTCGCGCAGCGGCCAGGGCAGGCTCCGCCCGCCAGCCACCAGCAGCAGGTAGGCGCTCGGGACCAACGCCCAGCCCAGCCAACGCCAGGCGTTGTACTGTTCGGCGAGCAGGGCGAACAGGTAGCGCAGCTCCAGCGCCAGCACCCCTAGCAACAGCCAGCAACCGAGCACATGGGCAACGCTCAGGGCCTTCGCCGGCAGCAACGGGGCAAGGCGTCGCAGCGACAGCAGGTGCGTGGCGAACAGCAGCGGCCAGGCCAGCCAGCCGAATTCGCCGAACGGCTGGTAATCGAAACGCCAGGCACTGGCCAGGGCCAACAGCGCCACCGGGACCAGCGCCAGGCACAGCAGGGCCAGTTCGCGCCAGCGCTCGCGCAGCGCCAGCAGCATCCACGACGCCACTGTCGCCGCGGCCACCAGCAGCAACGCATGCTCGCGCAGGCCATAAGGCACGAAGCGGACGGTTTCGCACAGCGCGGTCAGCGCCCACCAGCCGGCTCCCCAGAGCAGCAGCAAGTGCGACAGCTCGGCCAGGCCGAGGGTACCGATACCCAGCGCCCGCTCGCGCTCGCCGGCGCGGCGCAGCCGCCAGGCGCCGACCAGCGCCGCCAGGGCCAGCACTGCCGGCGTCCAGAACCCGGAATGGGCCAGGGGCCGCAGGCCTTCGCCGCTCAGCGAGCCGAACAGCGACGGCCCGGCGAGGAGGAACGCCAGGCCGCCCACTACCTGCAAGGCGAGGCCGAAGTAGAAGCTCAGGCGCTGGCGCAGCACCAGGCTCAGCCAGATGATCAGCAGCCCGCTACCGGCCCATACCGCGCTGGCGCTGCGCCAAGGCAGGACGAACAGCACTGCCAGGTTGACGAACGCCAGACCGGCCAGCAGCACCAGGCTCAAGCCCATGAGCAGCCGACTGTCGTCCTTCACCAGCGGGTCGCGCGCCGCCAGCAGCATGCCGCCGATCAGCGCCAGGCCAATCAGCGAGGCGGTCATCAAGCCACGCCAGCCCGAGTCGAATACCCCACCCTGGCCATCGCCGCCCTGCAAATGCAGGAGGAACAGCGCACCGCCCAGCAGTTGCACGGCGAAGGCGCAGAACAGGAAGGTACGCGAGCCCAGGCGCAAGCCGGCGAACAAGCTCGCCAGGCCGGCCACGGCCCAGGCGATGGCGGTGCTGTCGACGGCCAGGCAGAGCGGTGCGACCAGGTAGAGGAAGGCCAGGCCGGCGGCCGCCAGCAACGGCCGGCAGGCCGGCTCCCAGTCGGCCAGCGCTTTCGCCGGCGCGCGACGCAGCTGCCAGAAGCTGAACAGCGCCGCCGCACCGAGCATCAGCGCGCCCAGCGGCGAACCCTCCAGCAACGTCGTCTCACCCGGGCGCACGCCATTCAGGTAGGCCAACGCCGCACCGCCCTGCAACAGCAGGGCGAAGAGCCGCGCCAGGCGGCGTTGCTGGTGCAGGCCGAGCCAGTAGATGCCGGCGCCCTCGACGGCCCAGGCGGCCGAGGTCCAGCGCGCGTCCAGGCCGAGCGGAATGGCCAGGGTGCCGAAGACCACCCCCAGCGCCAGGCAGATTTCCACCAGCAGGCTGGTGCGTCCGGCCGAAGCATGGCCGCGCAGCACCCGCGCCAGGACCATGTAGAAGAGGCCCAGGGCCAGGGCGCTGAAGGCCATGCCGAAGTCGATGTGGCCGATCACCGCGCATTGCAGGCCGAACCCCACCAGTGGCGGGCCGAACAGCACGGTGGCGTCGATGTAGTCGGCCTGTCGCGCCGACCAGCGCAGCAGTTCGCCGCGCTCGGCAGGCGCCTGCGCGGCCTCCAGCAGCTTGCGGCGGGCGAAGAGCAGGCCGATCCCGACGTACATCAGGAAGAACAGGGCCAGGAACGGCTCGGTGCTGGCGAACAGCTCCGGTGTATAGGAGCGCAGTCCCCAGGCGAAGCCGATGCCGAAGGTGCCGACGAAGCCGACCAGGTTGAGCGGCCGCCAGGCGCGGAACCAGGCGATGGCGAAGATGCCGGCGTTGAGCAGGGCGAAGTAGCTGAACAGCGCTACATGGTTGCCGCTGCCGGTGGAGGTCAGGATCGGCGCGGCGAAGCCGCCGAGCGCCGCCACCACCGCCAGGCCCATGGCGTTCTGCAGCACGGCGAGGATCGCCGAGCAGATCGTCACCACCACCAGCAGGGCCAGCGCCGCGCCGGGAGAGATCAGCGGATGCAGGCGCATGGCGGCGAAGATGGTCAGGTACAGCACCGCGATACCGGTGCCTTGCAGGATCAGGCCGTAGGCGGCGCGCCGCTCGCGCAACCACCAGCCGACGCCGAGCAGCGCCATCGCTGCCAGCGCCACCCCGGCGTAGCGGTACTCCACCGGCACCGCCACCCGTTCCGAGGCATAGCGCAGGAGGAAGGCCAGGCCGATGAACAGCAGCACCACGCCGATGCGCAATACCGTGTTGCCGCCGAACAGCCAGCCCTTGGCCGCGGCGAAGCCACGCTCGACCAGCGAGGGTTCGCGTGGAGGCGCTGGAGGGGCGGCACGGCGCGGCGCTGGCTGGGCGTCAGGCTGGAACGCCGGCTGACGCTCGATGGGCTGGACGGGTTCGGGGGGACGAGGCGGAGGCGGCGCAGCCTCGACGGCCGGCAGCTCGATGTCCCAGTCCAGCGGCGGGGCAACCTCGGCGGGAGGAGCGGGAGGCGTGTCTGCGAGCGGCTGGTCGATGCCGGCGGCCGGCTCGGGAACGCTTTCGGGAAGGTCCTGCGCCTGGCGCTCCACGCGCAGCAAGCGCTGGTGGATGACCTCGGTGCCGCGCTCGAAGCGTTCGGCGAATTCGCTCATCTGCTTGCGCAGGCGATCGTTCTGTTGCGCCAGGTTCTGCAGCGAGACGGCCTGTCCCAGGGCCAGGCCGGAAAGGCCGCCGAGGAGGGCGCCGACCAGCGATTCCCCGGCGAAGCCGCCGAGGATCAGGCCCACCAGCATGAAAATCCATTGCATGCGTCGAATCCTTGATCAAGAGGTACCACGATCCACTGATACCTGCCCTGGCCATCCTGCCAGAGCGGAACCCGCGCCGGGAGTATACAGCCCGCATTCCAGAGATTCGACGCATTCCGACGCCCGCCCCGTGGCGAGCTACCTCTTCCTGGCGATGAACTGGACCACGCAGGCCGCGCCGGTGTGGAAACGGCCCTCGACCACCTCGCGCTCGATTTCCCGCGCCAGCAGCACTTCGCACTCCGGCAGCTCAGCCTCCAGCGCCGCACGGCTCACCAGCATGTCGACGTCCGCCGGGCCGCCGGTGCCGCGGCCGAGTTGTTCCGGCCGATAGGCCTCCAGCAGGAAGAGACCGCCCGGTCGCAGCGAACGCTCCAGCAGGCGGTTGAGTCTGCCGCGCACGCGACTGGGCAGGTGCGCGAAGATCGACACCACCGCTCCGAACGCCGCTGCCGGCGGTTCGTAGTCCGCCAGGTCGACCACCAGGGTGTCGATCGACACGCCTTTCGCCTCGGCCAGCCGGCGCGCCTTGGCCAGGCCGACGGCGGAGCCGTCCACGCCAAGCACCTCCAGCCCCAGCGAAGCGAGGAACACCGCGTTGCGCCCCTCGCCCTCGGCGACGCTCAGCACCGGCCCGGCCAGCCGCTGCGCATGCTCCTTCAGGAAAGCGTTGGGTTCGGTTCCGTAGACATACTCTTCGGCGGCATAGCGTTCGTCCCACATGATGTTCACCTCGTCTGTATTTCGTCACGGCCCAGGTGCCGAAACGCTAGTCTTCCACTTCAAGTCGACTTGAGGTCAAGGGCATGCGGCAACTGGACATAGGCGAGGTCGCGCGACGATCCGGGGTACCGGCCTCGACCCTGCGCTACTACGAGGAAAAGGGACTGATCGCCTCCAGCGGCCGGCACGGCCTGCGCCGGCTGTTCGATGCAGGCGTGCTGGAGCGGCTGGCGCTGATCGGGCTGGGCCGCGCCGCCGGGTTGTCGCTGGACGAGATTGCCGGCATGGGCGCAGCCGACGGCGCGCTGCGGATCGACCGCGCGGCGCTGGCGGCCAAGGCCGACGAACTGGACCGGACGATCCGCCGCCTCGCCGCCATGCGCGACGGCCTGCGGCATGCCGCGGCCTGTCCGGCGCGCGAGCACATGGACTGCCCGACGTTCCGCCGCTTGCTGCGGGCCGCTGCCGCGGGGGCCATCAAGCCACGCCGGAAAGCGCCCGGCGCATAGCAAAACGGCCGGTAGGCCGGGCACCCCTGCCCTGCCTGCCGGCCGCGAGGCACGCCGTTGCGGCGCGCCGGTACGGCAACGGTTTAGACCTTGCTGCGCTCGTAGCGCTTGCGGTCGTTCTCGTTGAGCATCTTCTTGCGCAGGCGGATCGACTTCGGCGTCACTTCCACCAGCTCGTCGTCGGCGATGAACTCCAGCGCCTGCTCGAGGGTGAAGCGGATCGGCGGAACCAGGGCGATGACTTCGTCCTTGCCGGAAGCGCGCATGTTGTCGAGCTTCTTGCCCTTGGTCGGGTTGATCACCAGATCGTTGTCACGGCTGTTGATGCCGGCCAACTGGCCTTCGTAGATTTCGTCGCCCGGGCCGAGGAACAGCTTGCCGCGGCTCTGCAGGGTCTCCAGCGAGTAGGTCAGGGCGGTGCCGGTGGCCATGGAGACCAGTACGCCGTTCTGGCGGTTGCTGACTTCGCCGGCCTTGATCGGACCGTAGTGGCTGAAGGTCGAGGTCAGGATGCCGGTGCCCGAGGTCAGGGTCAGGAAGTTGTTGCGGAAGCCGATCAGGCCGCGCGCCGGAATGGTGTACTCCAGGCGCACGCGGCCCTTGCCGTCGGGAATCATGTTGCTCAGGTCGCCCTTGCGCAGGCCCATCTGCTCCATCACCGAGCCCTGGTGCTGCTCCTCGATGTCGATGGTGACGTTCTCGTAGGGCTCCTGCTTCTCGCCGTCCTT
Source organism: Pseudomonas sp. HMSC057H01 (assembly GCF_001836405.1). Lineage (NCBI taxonomy): Bacteria > Pseudomonadati > Pseudomonadota > Gammaproteobacteria > Pseudomonadales > Pseudomonadaceae > Pseudomonas > Pseudomonas sp. HMSC057H01. The sequence continues at coordinate 36,376 of NZ_KV828508.1, forward strand.
CTCGATGATCACCACTTCCGGGCGGCCCACGGCCAGCTCGAAGCCTTCGCGGCGCATGGTCTCGATCAGTACCGACAGGTGCAGTTCGCCACGGCCGGAAACCTTGAACTTCTCCGGGCTGTCGCCCGGCTCGACGCGCAGCGCCACGTTATGCAGCAGTTCCTTCTCCAGGCGCTCCTTGATGTTGCGGCTGGTGACGAACTTGCCTTCGCGGCCGGCGAACGGCGAATCGTTGACCTGGAAGGTCATGCTCACGGTCGGCTGGTCGACGGTCAGCGGCGGCAGCGCCTCGACGTTCTGCGGGTCGCACAGGGTATCGGAGATGAACAGCTCCTCCATGCCGCTGACGCAGACGATGTCGCCGGCTTCCGCCTCGGCCACCTCGACGCGCTGCAGGCCGTGGTGGCCCATGATCTTCAGGATGCGGCCGTTGCGCTTGCTGCCGTCGTCGCTGATGGCCACCACCGGGGTGTTGGACTTGACCTTGCCGCGGGTGATGCGGCCGATACCGATCACGCCGAGGAAGCTGTTGTAGTCCAGCTGCGAGATCTGCATCTGGAACGGACCCTCGGTGTCCACCACCGGGGCCGGGACGTGGTCGATGATCGCCTGGAACAGCGCGTCCATGTTGTCGTCCATCTTCTCGTGGTCGAGGCCGGCGATGCCGTTCAGGGCGCTGGCGTAGACGATCGGGAAGTCGAGTTGCTCGTCGGTGGCGCCGAGGTTGTCGAACAGGTCGAAGATCTGGTCGATGACCCAGTCCGGACGCGCGCCCGGACGGTCGATCTTGTTCACCACCACGATCGGACGCAGGCCGGCCTTGAAGGCCTTCTGGGTCACGAAGCGGGTCTGCGGCATGGGGCCGTCCTGGGCGTCGACCACCAGCAGCACGGAGTCGACCATCGACATCACGCGCTCCACCTCGCCGCCGAAGTCGGCATGACCGGGGGTGTCGACGATGTTGATGTTGTAGCCGTTCCACTTGATCGCGGTGTTCTTCGCCAGGATGGTGATGCCACGCTCTTTTTCCTGGTCGTTGGAGTCCATCACCCGCTCGCTTTCCGCTTCTTTGCGGTCGAGGGTGCCGGACAGCTTCAGCAGCTTGTCCACCAGGGTGGTCTTGCCATGGTCGACGTGGGCGATGATGGCGATGTTGCGCAGATTTTCGATCACAAGTCTTGTCTCGTTTAACGCCCGAAGCGCGGCTTCGCGGCGGTGGTGGGGTCGGACAGGGCGGCGCCCGACACGACAGGCTTCTTCAATTAAGGGGCGGGCAGCAGGCGGACGCTGCCCCGGTCCGGCCGGCACGCCGAAGGGCGGGCATCGGCCTAGGCGGCGGACGTGTCGGGAGGACGGTGGCGGATGCTGCCGCCGAACAAGCCCGGCTGCTTAAGCCGGACGATAAACACGCACATTGGTGTGCCCCTCGTTGAGCAGATGATGGGCATGCAGGCGGCTCATCACCCCTTTGTCGCAATACAGGAGGTACTGGCGGTTGGCGTCCAGTTCCTTGAAGCGGCTGTTGATCGCGTAGAACGGCAGCGCCTGGACTTCGACGCCTTCCAGGGCCAGGGGTTCGTCTTCCTGGGCATCAGGATGGCGGATATCGATGACAATCTGACCGGGCAGCACCTCGCCGACCTCTTCCACCTGCAGGTCCTGGCCGAGTTCGTCGATCACCCGGTCGACGGTGCGCTGGGTGGCGCGCTCCAGGGCGCGCTCGAGCACCGCCATGTCGAATTTCGACTCTTCGTGCTCGACGCGGTAGGGCTTGGCCTGGGTGGTCGGGTTCACCGAGATCACCCCGCAGTATTCCGGCATGTGCCGGGCGAACTCGGCGGTGCCGATCTGCCGGGCGGTGTCGATGATGTCCTGCTTGTGGCTGACGATCAGCGGGCGCAGCACCAGGGTGTCGGTAACCCGGTCGATCACCGAGAGGTTCGGCAGGGTCTGGCTGGACACCTGGGAGATCGCCTCGCCGGTCACCAGCGCGTCCAGCTCCAGGCGCTCGGCCACGCGGCTGGCGGCGCGCAGCATCATGCGCTTGAGGGTCACGCCCATATAGCTGTCGTCGACCTTGGTGAGGATCTCGCCGACCACTTCCTCGAACGGCACGCTGATGAACAGCACGCGCTGCGAGCGGCCGTACTTCTCCCACAGGTAGTGGGCGACTTCCATCACCCCCAGTTCGTGGGCGCGCCCGCCGAGGTTGAAGAACACGAAGTGGCTGATCATCCCGCGGCGCATCATCTGGTAGGCCGCCACGGTCGAGTCGAAGCCGCCGGACATCAGCACCAGCACCTGTTCCAGCGCGCCCAGCGGATAGCCGCCCAGGCCCGGATGCTGGCGATGGATGACGAACAGGCGGTCGAGGCGGATTTCCATCCGCACCTCGACTTCCGGCTGCTTCAGGTCGATCCCGGCAGCCCCGCATTCGCGGCGCAGGCCGCTGCCGACGTAACGCTCCACCTCCATCGAGGTGAACGCGTGCTTGCCGGCGCGCTTGCAGCGCACGGCGAAGGTCTTGCCGGCCAACTGGTCGCCGAAATGCGCCTTGCACTTGGCGAGGATGTCGTCGAAATCGCCCAGCGGATACTCGTGGACCTCGAGGAAATGACCGATGCCCGGGGTGCAGGTCAGGCGCTCGATCATTTCGCGCCTGACCTTGGCGTCGACCACGGCGGTCTCTACCTCAAGGTTGTCCCACTCGCCCTCGACCTTCAGCTCCGGGTCCAGGTCGCGCAGCACCGCGCGGATGTTCTTCGCCAACTGCCGGATGAAGCGCTTGCGCACCGGCCGGCTCTTGATGGTGATTTCCTGGAAGGTCTTGACGATGAGTTTCATGCGAGGGACGCGAACGCGCGGGGCGACGGAAAAAAAGGGGCGGAATTATATCTGAAATTGCTCACGTATTGAGCAGAAATATGCACAGTTATTTTTGCTGCACCAAAATGGAATGATGCACCAACATGGAGCACCATAACGGTGCACCCGAAGGCCGCCCAGCTACCATGAAGAAGACCTGGCCCCGCCAAACATGGGGCCCTGCCCGATTCCGGGCACTGGCACGCAACTTGCTCACTTGTGAGGCAGGTTGCCCTGGCGGAGTATTCCGGCCGGCATCACCCGATACTGGGGCACAGAAAAAGCTCCCAGCTCTAATCCCTCCTGGAGGACAGCATGTCGTACAAGTCGCACCAACTGATCAAAGACCATGACGTGAAGTGGGTAGACCTGCGCTTCACCGATACCAAGGGCAAGCAGCAACACGTCACCATGCCGGCTCGCGACGCGCTGGACGATGAGTTCTTCGAAGCCGGCAAGATGTTCGACGGCTCCTCCATCGCCGGCTGGAAAGGCATCGAAGCCTCCGACATGATCCTGATGCCGGACGACAGCACCGCCGTCCTCGATCCGTTCACCGAAGAGCCGACCCTGATCCTGGTCTGCGACATCATCGAGCCGAGCACCATGCAAGGCTACGAGCGCGACCCGCGCAACATCGCCAAGCGCGCCGAGGAGTACCTGAAGTCCACCGGCATCGGCGACACCGTGTTCGTCGGCCCGGAGCCGGAGTTCTTCATCTTCGACGAAGTGAAGTTCAAGTCCGACATCTCCGGCTCGATGTTCAAGATCTTCTCCGAGCAGGCTTCCTGGAACACCGACGCCGACATCGAGTCCGGCAACAAGGGCCATCGCCCGGGCGTGAAGGGCGGCTACTTCCCGGTACCGCCGGTCGACCACGACCATGAAATCCGCACCGCCATGTGCAACGCCCTGGAAGAAATGGGCCTGGTGGTCGAAGTCCACCACCACGAAGTGGCAACCGCCGGCCAGAACGAGATCGGCGTGAAGTTCAACACCCTGGTCGCCAAGGCCGACGAAGTGCAGACCCTGAAGTACTGCGTGCACAACGTCGCCGACGCCTACGGCAAGACCGTGACCTTCATGCCGAAGCCGCTGTACGGCGACAACGGTTCGGGCATGCACGTGCACATGTCGATCTCCAAGGACGGCAAGAACACCTTCGCCGGCGAAGGCTATGCCGGCCTGTCCGAGACCGCCCTGTACTTCATCGGCGGCATCATCAAGCACGGCAAGGCCCTGAACGGCTTCACCAACCCCTCGACCAACTCCTACAAGCGCCTGGTCCCGGGCTTCGAAGCTCCGGTGATGCTGGCCTACTCGGCGCGCAACCGTTCCGCCTCGATCCGTATCCCCTACGTATCCAGCCCGAAGGCCCGCCGTATCGAAGCGCGCTTCCCGGACCCGGCAGCCAACCCCTACCTGGCCTTCGCCGCGCTGCTGATGGCCGGCCTGGACGGCATCCAGAACAAGATCCACCCCGGCGATGCCGCCGACAAGAACCTGTACGACCTGCCGCCGGAAGAGGCGAAGGAAATCCCGCAGGTTTGCGGCAGCCTGAAAGAGGCGCTGGAAGAACTCGACAAGGGCCGCGCGTTCCTGACCAAGGGCGGCGTGTTCACCGACGAGTTCATCGATGCCTACATCGAGCTGAAGAGCGAAGAAGAGATCAAGGTGCGCACCTTCGTGCACCCGCTGGAATACGACCTGTACTACAGCGTCTGATCCACCCTTTCCTATAACAACGAGTCACCCTCTTGAGGCCTCCTTCGGGAGGCCTTTTTTATGGGCCGGCCCATGGAGAAACGCAAAGTTCGCCGCGCCGTTCGGTTAGACTTGCCGCGCTCCCCGCCCCAAGGATAAGGACCGTCCATGCGTCACTCTCTCTGGCTCCTGCTTGCCGCCATCCTCAGCCTGCCCGCCCAGGCCGCCACCGAATGCCGCGATATCCACGACCGCGACCTGCGGCGCATGTGCAACGCACTGGAACGCGGCGACAGCGGGGATTGCGGCGACATCGACAGCCGCGACATGCGGCGTTACTGCGGCGCGCTGCTGGCGCCGGGACAGCGCTACGACTGCGACGACATCCGCGACGGCGACACGCGCCGCCAGTGCCGCGCCATCGTCCGCGGCGACCGCAAGCGCTGCGACGACATCGACAGCCGCGACATGCGCCGCCAGTGCCGGGCCGTGGTATCGCGTGCGCCGTGGCAGTGCGACGGCATCGACGACCGCGACATGCGCCGCATCTGTCGGGTCATCCTGTCGCGCTAGATGCCGCCGTCCGCCGGCGTGCCCTGCTCGTCCGGTTCCGCGGATTTCGCCTTGGGCGCCCGGCTCAACTGTACGTTGAGACGCGGCATGGACAGTTCGAGGCCGGCCTGGTCGAGGCGCCGACGCAGGCGCAGGTTGAACGCCCGCTGGACCTCCCACTGCTTGATCGGCGCGGTCTTGAAGCGGAAGCGCAGGATCGCCTGGCCGTTGTCGAAACTCTCCACGCCCTGCAATTCCATCGGCGACCACAGGTTGCGGTAGACCGCCGGGTCGCTGCGCAGCTCCATCGCGACCTCGCGCACCAGCGCCACCGCGTCGTCGATCGGCATGCTCGCCGGCACCGGCCAGCGGAACATCGCGTAGCCGAACTGGCGCGAGTAGTTCTTGATGCTCTTGATCTCGCTGAACGGGATGGTATGCACCACGCCGTCCAGGTCGCGCAGGCGCACGGTACGGATGGTCAGGCCCTCGACCGTGCCAAGGTGGCCGCCGACGTCGACGTAGTCGTCGATCGACAGCGAGTCCTCGATGATGATGAACAGGCCGGTGATCAGGTCCGCCACCAGCGACTGCGCACCGAAGCCGATGGCCAGGCCGATCACGCCGGCACCGGCCAGCAGCGGGGTGACGTTCATGCCCATGTTGGCCAGGGCGACGATCAGGGCGATCACCGCGATGGTGGCGAACAGCACGTTGCGGATCAGCGGCAGCATGGTCAGCGCGCGGGTGTTCGGCCGGCTCTTGCCGCCCAGGCCGAGGCTGTGCTGGATCGCGGTATCGGTGAGGATCCAGATCAGCCAGGCGACCAGCAGGGTGGTGCCGAAGCTGACTACCTTCATGCTGATCTGCTCGCCCTCGCCTTCCGCATAGCGAATCAGCGACATGCCCCAGACGCGCAAGGCGACCTCGATGAAGAACAGCACCACGAAGATGTGCAGCAGGGTGTAGCCGAAGCTTTGCAACTGCTCGATGTACGGTGCGCTGCGGCGCGGGCCGGCGCCGACCCGACTGGAACGGCGGCGGATCAGCCCGATCACGGTCATCGCCACCACCGCCAGCACCGCGCAGACCAGCGCCCGGCGCAACGCCGAACTGCTGTCGCCGGCGGAAACGAAGGTGGCGAACAGGGAAATCCCCACCAGCACCAGCACCGGCACGAACCACAGCGAGCCGACCAGTTGCACCAGGTCGTGCAGGCTACGGCGCTTGAGGCGGCGCTCCAGCGGCTGGTTGCGGATCAGGTGGGCGATCGGCCGGCGGAAACGCATCACGAACAGCGCGGTGAACAGCGCGGCGCTGGCGTTGGCCAGGGTACTCAGGCAGATCGAGGTGTGCTCGCCGAGGCCGGCGATCAGCCGCGGATCGTGGGCGACCTCGCCCAGCGCGGCGAGGCTGCCGATCAGCCACAACGGGCGGAACGCCTGGCGCCGCAGGATATCCAGGGCGCGCTGGCGGTGCGGGCCGCTGAGCAGCGAGAGGGAAATCACGCACAGCGCGGAGAACAGCGTGCCGCAGACCAGCACATAGGCCATGACCATCGCCAGGGTCTTGCTCAGGGAGTCCGGCAGCACCACCGACAGGTACAGGGTGATGAGGAAGGCCACCAGCCAGGGGCCCAGCTTGCGCAGGGAAAACAGCAGCAGGTCGCGGGTCTTCGGATGCTGCGGCAACTCCGCCGACAGGCCGAAGCGCTCGCGCATGCGCCGGCTGAGCCAGAGCAGCGCGCTGGCCAGGCAGGCCCAGAGGAGGATCACCACCGAAAAATCGAAGACCATCGCCGGCAGGTCGCGCCAGCTGGGAAAGCGCTCCTCGAGTTCGGCACGCGCCAGCTGGAACTGGTTGCCCCATAACGCGACCGGGCTGTTCGCGCCCTGGAACTGCTTTTCCAGGCTGGTCAGGGTATCGCCGATCAGCCCCAGCACCCCACCCTCGCTTTCCTTGCCTTTCTTGGTCACGTCGCGCAGCTGTTTCAGCTTTTTCAGCAGGTCGGCGCGCTGCCTGTCGTTCTCCAGGGTCTGGATGACCTGGTTCAGCGATTGTTCCAACTGCGCATCGCTGACCTTCTCGCCACCGGAGGAACTCCCCGCCAACGGGTTCGGCAGCGCCGCGGCGCCCGGCGGCGAGTAGAACAGGGCGGCGCAGAGGCACAGCAGCAGGGCCGCCAGGACGCGGGAGCGAAGGGTGAAGCGGGCGATGATCGGCACGAGAAAGGCAGTCCCCAAGGTGAGAAACCGAAACAGCCGCATCATACAAGCCGGACACCCGCCGTTTCGAACGGGGCCGCCGGCCGGCGGCGCAAGCACAGACACTCTGGCGCAACGAGGGTTCGCCCCGCCAGTGCCGGCTGAGACGGACGCAGCCGCGCGGCGGGGCACAGCGACCGCCAACGTGCCCCAGCGCACACCTTCGAATACCCGCATGCCGCACAATGCACGGCTTGCCAGCGCGCCGATGCGGTGCAACGCTTGGCAGGTTCACCCGGAGACCGTCCATGCGCCTGATCACCAGCTGCCTGCTCCTGGCCGCCGCCCTGCCGGCCATGGCGCAGATCTACCAATACACCGACGCCAACGGCAACAAGGTATTCACCAACCAGCCGCCAGACGGGGTGCAGGCGCAGACCGTCGAACTGCAGCCGACCAATACCGTAGGAATCGACACGCCGGAAAAGTCCTCCGCGGGCAATGCCCCGGCCGCCGATAGCGAGGCTGCCGCCTACGAGATCCTTGCCCTCAGCGACCTCCCCACGGAAGAGGCGCTGCGCGCCAACAACGGCACCTTCAACGTCAGCGTCAGCATCCGCCCGGCCCTGCACAGCGGCCACCAGTTGCAACTGGTGCTGGACGGCAAACCCTACGGCACGCCCAGCGGCGGCACCCGCTTCACCCTGCACGAGATCGACCGCGGCGACCACAGCCTCGCGGTACAGGTACTCAACGGCGAACGGGTGCTGCAATCCAGCCCGCCGGTGACCTTCACCGTGCAGCGCGTGCACCTCGGGAAGAAGCGATGATCCCGCGCATTCTCGGCGCCCTCCTGCTGTGCCTGGCCTGCGCCGCGCAAGCGGGGGTCTACACCTACATCGACGCCGAGGGCAACCGCGTCTACACCGACCAGCCCCCCAGCGGGCGCAAGGCCCAACGCGTCGAACTGGCGCCGGGCAACAGCGTGGCGCCGCCGGGCATACGCTATCGTCCGCCCGCCGCGCCGCTGGAGGTGAAGCCGCCGGCCTACCAGCTACTGCGCATCCTCTTCCCCGAACCGGACGCAACCCTGCGCGCCAACAGCGGCGACGTCATCGTCACCGTCACCAGCGAGCCGGCGCTGCTGCCCGGCCATCGCTATCGCCTGCTGCTCGACGGCAAGCCTGCCGGAGCGCCGGGACGCAGCCCGGTATTCCCGTTGAAGAACCTCGATCGCGGCACCCACCAGGTCGCAGTGGAAATCATCGATGGCGACGGCATGACCGTCGAAAGCACCCCGAGCCAGCCCTTCCACCTGCATCGAGTGAGCATCGCCGGCCAACCCCTGCCGGAGGTCGATACGCCGCTGGTCAGCGCGGTACAGCCGAGCGAGCGCTAGCCGAACTTCCCCTGCCCACTCCGCCGTGGGCGGGATTTTCCGGTTTTTTTCCCGACTCTCCTGGCGAAAACGCCGCCGGCCACGTCAACGCACCAGATTGGTGCGATTACCCGCACCACTTTCTATACTGTCCCCATTTCGGGTCACCGCTCGTCGCCGAAAACCTTCCCGGCGCACCTCTAGCCAGCGCCTCGGCAGAAAAAACGCGCCTTTTCGGCGCCTGGTTTGCTTTTTGCATTTTCCTGCCCAACCTTGGAACAGCTGCCCGCCATGCCGACCGATACCCTGCACCGACTGTTGCTCGACAACCTGACCACCGCGGTGATCCTGCTCAACGGCGAACTGCGCCTGGAGTACATGAACCCGGCAGCGGAGATGCTCCTGGCCGTGAGCGGCCAGCGCAGCCACGGGCAATTCATCAGCGAGCTGTTCACCGAATCGCCGGAAGCCTTGAACTCGCTGCGCCAGGCGGTGGAACAGGCGCATCCGTTCACCAAGCGCGAAGCGACCCTGACCTCTATCACCGGCGTCAGCATCACGGTCGACTATGCGGTGACGCCCATCCTCAACCGCAACGAGACGCTGCTGCTGCTCGAGGTCCATCCGCGCGACCGGCTGATGCGGATCACCCGCGAAGAAGCACAGCTGTCCAAACAGGAGACCACCAAGCTGCTGGTGCGCGGGCTCGCCCACGAGATCAAGAACCCGCTCGGCGGCATCCGCGGCGCAGCGCAACTACTATCCCGCGAGCTGCCGGAAGAGTCGCTGAAGGACTACACCAACGTCATCATCGAAGAAGCCGACCGGTTGCGGAACCTGGTGGACCGCATGCTCGGCTCGAACAAACTGCCGAACCTGGCGCCGACCAACATCCATGAAGTGCTGGAGCGGGTCAGCAGCCTGGTGGAAGCGGAGAGCCAGGGCAGCATCACCCTGGTCCGCGACTACGACCCGAGCATCCCCGACCTGCTGCTCGACCGCGAGCAAATGATCCAGGCCGTGCTCAACATGGTACGCAACGCCATGCAGGCGATCGCCGGGCAGAACGACCTGCGCCTCGGTCGCATCACCCTGCGCAGCCGTACCCTGCGCCAGTTCACCATCGGCCACACGCGTCACCGCCTGGTGTGCAAGGTGGAGATCATCGACAACGGCCCGGGCATTCCGGCCGAGCTCCAGGAAACCATCTTCTACCCCATGGTCAGCGGCCGTCCGGACGGTACCGGACTCGGCCTGGCCATCGCCCAGAACATCATCAGCCAGCACCAGGGGCTGATTGAATGCGAGAGCCACCCCGGCCATACCGTGTTCAGTCTGTTCCTGCCCCTGGAACAAGGAGTGCATTGACCATGAGCCGATCAGAGACCGTCTGGATCGTCGACGACGACCGCTCCATCCGCTGGGTACTGGAAAAGGCCCTGCAGCAGGAAGGCATGACCACGGTGAGCTTCGACAGCGCCGACAGCGTGATCGGCCGCCTCGGCCGGCAGCAGCCGGACGTGATCATCTCCGATATCCGCATGCCCGGCGCCAGCGGCCTCGACCTGCTGGCGCAGATCCGCGAACTGCATCCGCGCCTACCGGTGATCATCATGACCGCGCATTCCGACCTCGACAGCGCGGTGGCCTCCTACCAGGGCGGCGCCTTCGAATACCTGCCCAAGCCGTTCGACGTCGACGAGGCGGTCTCCCTGGTCAAGCGCGCCAACCAGCACGCCCAAGAGCAGCAGGGCCTGGAGCTGCCGGCGAACCAGGCGCGCACGCCGGAGATCATCGGCGAGGCGCCGGCGATGCAGGAGGTATTCCGCGCCATCGGCCGCCTCAGCCATTCCAACATCACCGTGCTGATCAACGGCGAATCGGGTACCGGCAAGGAGCTGGTCGCCCATGCCCTGCATCGCCACAGCCCGCGCGCAGCCTCGCCATTCATCGCGCTGAACATGGCGGCGATCCCCAAGGACCTGATGGAATCCGAGCTGTTCGGCCATGAGAAGGGCGCCTTCACCGGGGCCGCCGCCCAGCGCCGCGGACGCTTCGAGCAGGCCGATGGCGGCACCCTGTTCCTCGACGAGATCGGCGACATGCCGGCCGACACCCAGACCCGCCTGCTGCGCGTCCTGGCCGACGGCGAGTTCTACCGGGTCGGCGGGCACACGCCGGTGAAGGTCGACGTGAGGATCATCGCCGCCACCCACCAGAACCTGGAAAGCCTGGTGCGCGACGGCAAGTTCCGCGAGGACCTGTTCCATCGCCTGAACGTGATCCGCATCCACATCCCGCGGCTGGCCGACCGCCGCGAGGACATCCCGGCGCTGGCCCGGCACTTCCTCAGCCGCGCCGCCCAGGAGCTGGCGGTGGAACCCAAGCTGCTGAAGGCGGAAACCGAGGAGTACCTGAAGAACCTCGGCTGGCCGGGCAACGTCCGACAACTGGAGAACACCTGCCGCTGGATCACCGTGATGGCCTCCGGCCGCGAGGTGCACATCGACGACCTGCCGCCGGAGCTGCTGACCCAGCCGCAGGACAGCGCGCCGGCGGCGAACTGGGAACAGGCCCTGCGCCAGTGGGCCGACCAGGCGCTGGGCCGCGGCCAGTCGAACCTGCTGGACAGCGCCGTGCCGGCCTTCGAACGGATCATGATAGAAACCGCCCTCAAGCACACCGCCGGCCGCCGCCGCGATGCCGCCGTGCTGCTCGGCTGGGGCCGCAATACCCTCACCCGCAAGATCAAGGAGCTGGGGATGAACGTCGATGGAGCCGACGACGAAGGCGACGACTGAAGCGCCACTGCTCCCATGAGCGACCCAACGGGGCCTTCGGGCCCCGTTTTTCATGGTCCGTCGCGCGCCCCTGCCAAGCGAGACGCCGCCCCGGCCTCGGCAGGGCGCCCGCCCGATACCGTCGGTCAAACCGTGGCGTAGAGCGAATAACCGCATCGCGGTTATCCGCCGGTTGT
>NZ_KV828508.1:48155-91554 GCF_001836405.1 Pseudomonas sp. HMSC057H01
GGCGGATAACGCCGCTGGCGTTATTCGCCCTACCGTCCGCAGCACAGCCCCAGCCTCGGCAGAGCGCCCGCCCGGCACCGTCGATCAAACCGTGGCGTAGGGCGAATAACCGCATCGCGGTTATCCGCCGGTTGTGCAGGGCAGCGGCCCTTGCCCGGATTTTGGGCAGCGTGCACCAGCAGGCGACAAATCGGCATCAATCGCTGGCGGAAAAGCCAGCTCCGTCATTTTTCCGCAATCGACTTCCCACAAACCCCTGGGATGCTGCCAAGCCCTTGACCCACGGGCCTCCAGAGGCATTCATCACCAGCTCGCCCACAGACTTATCCACAACCCTTCAGGAAAGCGAGCGCGCCGCCAGCGTCTCATGAGAATTGGCACAGCCCCTGCATTGGAGCAGATAACGAAGATTTCGGGGGCCTCGGTACAGGCAGGCTGGGGAATCCCCTCTTTTATGCCCGGCGGCAGCGCAGCGATCCGCGCCTCCGCCCTCCCGTTTGGGGACCTCGGTACAGGCAGGCTGAGAATTCCCCCTTTTATTCCCGGCCGTCGCGCTCCTGCAGTTCGACGACCAGGCGCCAGCCCTCGCCGTCCTCCGACCACTGCCAGCGCCCCTGCAAGGGGCGGGTCGAGACCAGGCTCAACAGCAGCGCCTTTCCCTCCTCGCGGACGCGCCAGCGCAACGGCTGGCCCAGCCATCGCCCGTCTCCCTGCTGCGCCGCGCCCTGGGCGACGATGCGCAACGTCAGGGCACCCTCCACCCGTGCCGCCGTAACCGCAGCCTGGCGATCGAAGCGCAGGACCAGGCCCTGCTCGCTCTCCCCGACCGCCAGCAGTTGCGGCGCAGACATCGGCAGCGAAGCGGGGCCGAACAACCTGCCGAGCATCAGCCCGAACAACAACCCGGCAAGCACCAGCGCACCCCAGACTTTCCAGCGCTGGCGCCGCAGATCGTCGATGGCGGAGGTAGAATGCCGCCCGTTATCTGCTCCGGAGCCCTGCATGTTCCACGTCATCCTGTTTCAACCGGAGATTCCTCCGAATACCGGCAACATTATCAGGCTCTGCGCCAACGCCGGATGCAGTCTGCACCTGATCGAGCCGCTCGGTTTCGAACTGGACGACAAGCGCTTGCGCCGTGCCGGCCTCGACTACCACGAATACGCCAGCGTACGCCGCTACCCGGATCTGCAGAGCTGCCTCGAGGCCCTCGGCCAGTCACGCCTATTCGCCTTCACCACCAAGGGGTCGCGGGCCTTCCACGAAGTGGCCTACCAGCGCGGCGATGCCTTCCTCTTCGGCCCGGAAAGCCGCGGACTGCCGGAGGACGTGCGCAACGCCCTGCCAACCGATCGGCGCCTGCGCCTGCCGATGCGCGAAGGCTGCCGTAGCCTGAACCTGTCCAACACGGTGGCGGTGACCGTCTACGAAGCCTGGCGCCAGCTCGGCTTCGCCATGGACTGAGCCGGCCGGCAGGCATGAAAAAGCCCGCGCAAGGCGGGCTTCTTCGCAAGCGCTGGGCTTACTGGACCGACGGCGTCGGGATCTCGCCGGAGGCCTGCATGCGGGCGATTTCCTGGGCGTAGAGGGCGTCGAAGTTCACCGGCGACAGCATCAGCGCCGGGAACGAACCGCGTACCACCAGGTTGTCCAGGGCTTCGCGAGCGTACGGGAAGAGGATGTTCGGGCAGAACGCGCCGAGGGTATGGCTCATGCTCGACGGATCGAGGTTCTTGATCAGGAAGATGCCGGCCTGCTGCACTTCGGCGATGAAGGCAGTGGTGTCCTCGCCGTTCTTCACGGTCACCGATACGGTCAGGACCACTTCGTAGAAGTCGCCGTCCAGCTGCTTCTGGCGAGTGTTCAGGTCCAGGCTGATGGACGGGTTCCATTCCTGGCGGAAGATTTCCGGGGACTTCGGCGACTCGAACGACAGGTCGCGCAGGTAGATGCGCTGCAGGGAGAACTGGGGTTGCTGCTCGTCGGCAGCGCCGTTGGTAGCTTGCTCGGTCATTTTCGGGCCTTCCCTTGGGTCAATTCATGAATGGTTTCAGGCAGACAGCAGCGCGTCCAGCTTGCCGGCGCGCTCCAGTGCATGAAGGTCGTCGCAGCCGCCGACATGGGTCTCGCCGATCCAGATCTGCGGCACGGTGGTCGATCCCGCCTTGCGTGCCAGCTCGGCGCGCAGTTCGGGCTTGCCGTCGCAGGCGATCTCCTGGAAGTCCACGCCCTTGCGTTGCAGCAACTGCTTGGCGCGGATGCAGTACGGACACCAGGCGGTGGTGTAGATCACGACGGGCGGCATGTCACTTCACCAGCGGCAGGTTGTCGCCGCGCCAGCTGCCGATCCCGCCGGACAGCTTGGCGGCGTTGAAGCCGGCCTTCTTCAGGACGCCGCCCCAGGTACCGGAGTGCTGGCCCATGGCGTCGACCAGGATGATGGTCTTGCCCTTGTACTTTTCCAGCTCGGTCATGCGGCTGTTCAGCTTGTCGGCCGGGATGTTCAGCGCGTCGACGATGTGCCCGCTGGCGAACTCCTTGGCCGGACGGATATCCAGGACCACCGCCTGGTCGGCATTGACCAGCGCGGTCAGCTCGCGGGTCGACAGGCTCTTGCCGCCCTTGCGCAGCTCGTGCAGCAACAGCAGGACCAGCAGGACCAGCAGCGCCGCGACCAGCAGGTAGTGGTTGGTGGCGAACTCGATCAGACGGGAAACGAATTGCATGGTGACGGATATCCAGGGCGTAAAAATGCCGGCCAGTATACAGACCGCGCCGGCCAGGGGGGAACCCGCCGGGCGGCGCCCCGCTCGGCTCCAGGAAATGGCGTCGCGGGAAACTTCACGGTTAGAATGCCGGTCCTTTTCTGTGAAGCTGGCCAGTTCCGGCCCGGGCACGGCTCGGGCAGGACAGAGGGAGCGAGGATAGCGGCATTCGGTTGCGGATCGGCGTCATCGGTTTAATCAATCAGCCTCTTCCTACGTCTTGAACGACAATGTTCCCACTAAATTTGGTCAGTTTCTGAACCCCGCGGAAATAGAGCCGGACATATGACTGCCACGCCCAAACCCCTGGTCCTGATCATCCTGGACGGCTTCGGCCACAGCGAAAGCCCTGACTACAACGCCATCTACGCCGCGAAGAAGCCGGTCTGGGATCGCCTCCTGGCGACCCAGCCGCACGGCCTGATCTCCGGCTCCGGCATGGACGTCGGCCTGCCCGACGGCCAGATGGGCAACTCCGAGGTCGGCCACATGAACCTCGGCGCAGGCCGCGTGGTGTACCAGGACTTCACCCGCGTCACCAAGGCCATCCGCGACGGCGAATTCTTCGAAAACCCGGTGATCGCCGCGGCGGTCGACAAGGCCGTCGCCGCCGACAAGGCGGTGCACATCCTCGGCCTGCTCTCTCCGGGCGGCGTACACAGCCATGAAGACCACCTGGTGGCGATGGCGCAGATGGCCGCCAGGCGCGGCGCCGGCAAGATCTACCTGCATGCCTTCCTGGATGGCCGCGATACCCCGCCGAAAAGCGCGCAACCGTCGCTGGAGCGTCTCGACGCCACCTTCGCCGGGCTCGGCAAGGGCCGCATCGCCTCGATCATCGGCCGCTATTTCGCGATGGACCGCGACAACCGCTGGGACCGCGTCCAGGCCGCCTATGAACTGATCGTCGACGGCAAGGCCGAGTTCACCGCCGACTCCTCGGTGGCAGCCCTCGAGGCCGCCTACGCCCGCGGCGAGAGCGACGAATTCGTCAAGGCCACCGCGGTGGTCCCGGCCGGCGCCGAAGCGGTGCGGGTCGAGGATGGCGACGCGGTGATCTTCATGAACTTCCGCGCCGACCGCGCCCGCGAACTGAGCCGCGCCTTCGTCGAGCCGGCATTCAAGGAATTCCCCCGCGAGCAGGCCCCGCAGCTGGCAGGCTTCGTCATGCTGACCCAGTACGCGGCGAGCATCCCGGCGCCCTGCGCCTTCCCGCCGGAGCCGCTGACCAACGTCCTCGGCGAATACCTGGCCAAGCATGGCAAGACCCAGCTGCGCATCGCCGAGACCGAGAAGTACGCCCACGTGACCTTCTTCTTCTCCGGCGGCCGCGAGGAACCCTACGAAGGCGAGGAGCGCATCCTGATCCCCTCGCCGAAGGTCGCCACCTACGACCTGCAGCCCGAGATGAGCGCGCCGGAAGTCACCGACCGTATCGTCGAGGCCATCGAGCAACAACGCTACGATGTGATCGTGGTCAACTACGCCAACGGCGACATGGTCGGCCACACCGGCGTGTTCGAGGCCGCGGTCAAGGCCGTGGAGTGCCTGGACACCTGCATGGGGCGCATCGTCGAGGCGCTGGACAAGGTCGGCGGCGAAGCCCTGATCACCGCCGACCACGGCAATGTCGAGCAGATGGAAGACGAGTCCACCGGCCAGGCGCACACCGCGCACACCTGCGAACCGGTGCCCTTCGTCTACGTCGGCAAGCGCAAGCTGAGCATCCGCGAAGGCGGCGTGCTGGCCGACGTGGCGCCGACCATGCTGACCCTCATGGGGCTGGAGCAGCCGGCGGAAATGACCGGTCGCAGCATCGTCACCCTCGGCTGATCCGCGAACGACGAACTCCCGCGCAGGGCGGATAACCGCGTCGCGGTTATCCGCCGCTTCTGCAGGCCATCGACGGAGAACGCCTGCGACGTTATCCGCCGTAGCGGGCCGGGCGCCGCGCCCCGTTTCCACGACGTCACCTTCCCCGCTTTAACGCTGCCGATCGGCCGACAGGCCTGGCCACGCGACCTCGAGACGTGTGCCGCGGTTTTCATTTTCCGCGTCTTCCCCCCTGCCTCCCGCTACGTCGCCGAGGCCCGTGCTAGCCTTGCCCGCGCTGTCTTTTCCATCTGCCCTACAAGGATTTCCGCCGATGTGGTTCCTCCTCGCCACCTCGCTCCTCGCCCTGTCCTTCCAGCGCCTGCTGGCTCTCGCCTTGCTGCTCGCGACCTGCTGCCTCGCCTTCTACGACGGAGTTCTCGCTCCGCCTGCGGTCGCCGCCCTGGCTGTACTGGGCGTCCTCGCCCTGTTGCGCCGGCGCCTGGCGGCACGCCGCGCCTGGGCCCTGGGCCTGGAGCTGCTGCTGGTCGCCGGCGCGGTGGGCCTGTTCCTGCACCTGCTA
Organism: Pseudomonas sp. HMSC057H01; assembly: GCF_001836405.1. Classification (NCBI taxonomy): domain Bacteria; kingdom Pseudomonadati; phylum Pseudomonadota; class Gammaproteobacteria; order Pseudomonadales; family Pseudomonadaceae; genus Pseudomonas; species Pseudomonas sp. HMSC057H01. The sequence continues at coordinate 53,316 of NZ_KV828508.1, forward strand.
CCCGGCTTCGCCAACCCCAGGGTCCTGGACAAGGCGGTGGTCGGCCCGCAGAGCCTGCCGTTCACCATGTACTTCAACTTCGACAAGGCACTGGTGCCGTTCCTGCTACTGGCCTGCCTGCCGAGCCTGTTCCGCGACGAAGCCCGCGCTCCCGGCCGCCCCTGGCACTGGCTGCTGCTCGTGGCGGCGGTGCCGGCGCTGCTTCTGCTGGCTGTCGGCGTCGGCCTGCTGCGGCCGGAACTCCACGCGCCGGCCTGGCTCTGGCAGTTCGTCCTGGCCAACCTGTTCTTCGTTTCCCTTGCCGAGGAAGCGCTGTTCCGCGGCTACCTGCAGCAACGCCTGGGCCAATGGCTGGGCCCCTGGCCCGCCCTGGCGCTGGCCTCGGCGCTGTTCGGCCTGGCGCACTTCGCCGGCGGCCCGCTGCTGATGCTGTTCGCCGGCCTCGCCGGGCTGATCTACGGGTTGGCCTGGCTGTGGAGCGGCCGCCTGTGGGTGGCGACGCTGTTCCACTTCGGGCTGAACCTGACGCATCTGCTGCTGTTCACCTACCCGCTCTACAGACCCGCCTGATGCCCGTGACCTTCGTCGTCGACGACATCCGCCGCTGCCATCCGGCTGAAATACGTGGAAGCGCCCCACAGCGCGCGGTGCGGGGCGTTTTTTTTAACGGCGGCCACGGGCATACTAGGCCGGTCCAATTCCCAGGTGCCCGCCACCCCATGCTCCGCCTCCTTCCTCTCCTGCTATCCCTCGCCTGTCTCGCTCCGGCCTTCGCCGACGAGCGCGCCGACACCCAACGCCAGCTGGAACAGACGCAGAAGGACATCGGCGAGCTGAAGAAGCTGCTGGACGGCATCCAGCAGGAAAAGAGCGGCGTGCAGAAGCAGCTGAAGTCCACCGAGACCGAGATGGGCGACCTGGAAAAACAGATCAAGGCCCTGCAGGACGAGCTGGACAAGAGCGAAGCCGAGCTGAAACGGCTGGATGGGGAGAAAAAAAAACTCCAGGACGCGCGCATTGAGCAACAGCGCCTCCTCGCCATCCAGGCCCGCGCTGCCTACCAGAGCGGACGCGAGGAATACCTGAAGCTGCTGCTGAACCAGGAACACCCGGAAAAATTCAGCCGTACCCTCACCTACTACGACTACATCAACAAAGCCCGTCTCGAACAGCTCGCCAGCTTCAACGAAACCCTCCGCCAGTTGGCCAACGTCGAGCAGGACATCTCTGCGCAGAAAGCCGAACAACTGAGCAAGCAAGGCGAGCTGGACAGCCGCCGCGAGGCGCTGGCAGCGACCCGCAAGGAGCGCCAGCAAGCCCTGGCCAAGCTGAACAGCGACTACCGCGAACGCGACCAGAAGCTCAAGTCCCGCCAACAGGACCAGGCCGAGCTGGCCAAGGTACTGCGGACCATCGAGGAAACCCTGGCCCGCCAGGCCCGCGAAGCCGCCGCCGCGGCGGAGCGCGAGCGCCAGCGCGCGCTGGCCGCCGAACGCGAGCGTGCGCGCCAGCAGCAGGCCGCCCCCGGACGAGTCACCAGCCCGCCGCGCGAACCTGCGCCGGGCCCGCTGGTCTCAAGCACTGGCGCGGTCTACGGCGGCGCGTTCGGCTCGGCCCGCGGCAAGCTGCCGTGGCCGGTGAATGGCCGCGTCGTGGCGCGCTTCGGCAGCCAGCGCGGCGACGATCCGCGGGCGAAATGGGACGGCGTACTGATTTCGGCGAGCGCCGGCAGCACCGTCCGCGCGGTGCACGGCGGACGCGTGGTATTCGCCGACTGGTTGCGCGGAGCCGGCCTGTTGGTCATCCTCGACCACGGTGGCGGCTACCTCAGCCTTTATGGCCATAATCAAAGCCTGCTGAAAGACGCCGGCGACACCGTGAAGGCCGGCGACCCGATCGCCACCGTTGGAACCAGCGGCGGCCAGAGTAGCCCGGCCGTGTACTTCGCCATTCGCCATCAGGGCCGCCCGGCGGACCCTACTACCTGGTGCCGCGCGCAGGGATAGGCGCCGAACTCGTGATTAGGAGCTGAACATGCTGCATTGCTTCCGTCCCACCACCCTGGCGCTGGCCCTGCTGCTCGGCGCGGGCGCGGCCCAGGCTGCCGACGCCCCGGCCGACGCCGCGCCACTGGCCAACGGTAGCAGTGCCCCGCTGCCCCTCGACGAGCTGCGTACCTTCGCCGAGGTTCTCGACCGGGTGAAGGCCGCCTATGTCGAGCCAGTGGACGACAAGACCCTGCTGGAGAACGCCATCAAGGGCATGCTCAGCAACCTCGACCCGCACTCCGCCTACCTCGGCCCGGAGGACTTCGCCGAGCTGCAGGAAAGCACCAGCGGCGAGTTCGGCGGCCTGGGCATCGAGGTCGGCAGCGAAGACGGCTTCATCAAGGTGGTCTCGCCGATCGACGACACCCCCGCGGCCCGCGCCGGCATCCAGCCCGGCGACCTGATCGTGCAGATCGATGGCAAGCCGACCAAGGGCCAGTCGATGACCGAAGCGGTCGACAGCATGCGCGGCAAGGCCGGCTCCCCGATCACCCTGACCATCGTCCGCGATGGCGGCAGACCGTTCGACGTCGAACTCAAGCGCGCCATCATCAAGGTCAAGAGCGTCAAGAGCCAGGTCCTCGAACCCGGCTACGCCTACCTGCGCATCACCCAGTTCCAGGTCAACACCGGCGAGGAAGTGGTCAAGGCGCTGAACCAGCTGCGCAAGGACAACAAGGGCCGTCTCAAGGGCCTGGTCCTGGACCTGCGCAACAACCCCGGCGGCGTGCTGCAGTCCGCCGTCGAGGTAGCCGACGCCTTCCTCACCAAGGGCCTGATCGTCTACACCAAGGGCCGCATCGCCAACTCCGAGCTGCGCTTCAGCGCCGACCCGGCCGATCCCAGCGACAAAGTTCCGCTGGTGGTACTGATCAACGGTGGCAGCGCCTCGGCGGCGGAAATCGTCGCCGGTGCCCTGCAGGACCAGAAGCGCGCGATCCTGATGGGCACCGACAGCTTCGGCAAGGGCTCGGTGCAGACCGTGCTGCCGCTGAACAACGACCGCGCCCTGAAGCTCACCACCGCGCTCTACTACACCCCCAACGGGCGCTCCATCCAGGCCCAGGGCATCGTTCCGGACATCGAGGTCGGACGCGCCAAGGTGACCCAGGAGCGGAGCAGCTTCGAGGGCTTCAAGGAAGCCGACCTGCAGGGCCACCTGGCCAACGGCAACGGCGGCGCCGACCGCCCCACCGGCAAGCGTGCCGCGCCGAGCGAGCGCCCGCAGGATTCCGACTACCAGCTCAGCCAGGCCCTTAGCCTGCTGAAAGGCCTGAGCGTCACCCGCGGCAACTGATGTCGGCGTTCCGCGTTGTCCTGCTGGGCCTGTGCCTGCTGTTCAACCAGGCCCAGGCCCGCCAGGACCCCGTCCCCTACCAGCGCCCGCCGCTGCTGACCGTGGTCATCGACGACCTCGGGCAGAACCTGGCACGCGACCGCCGGGTCCTCGACCTGCCCCCCGGCGTAACCCTGGCAATCATCCCGGAAACCCCGCATGCCGCCGAACTGGCCCGCGAGGCGCACCAGCGCGGGCGCACGGTGATCCTGCACATGCCGATGGACCCGGCCGGCGGTCCCTACGCCTGGCGGCCGGAGCTGACCCAGGAAGAGCGTGCGCGGCGGCTGGACGCGGCGCTGGCCAAGGTGCCGTTCGTGCAGGGCCTGAACAACCACGAGGGCAGCCGCATGACCGCGGTGCGCCCGGCGATGGCCTGGCTCGCCGAGGAACTCCAGCGTCGCGGCCTGTACCTGGTCGACAGCCGCACCAGCGCCGCCACCGTGGCCGCCAGCGAGGCGCAGCGGATCGGCCTGGCGAGCGTCTCGCGCGATGTGTTCCTCGACAACGAAGCCACACCGGAAGCGGTCTCCGCACAACTGCAGGCCGGCATCGCCCTGGCCCGCAAGCAGGGTTCGGCGTTGCTCATCGGCCACCCGCACAAGGCCACCCTCGACGTGCTGGCGCGGGAGCTGCCGAAGCTGCGCGCCCAGGGCATCGAGCTGGTACCGCCGCAGATGCTCATCGGCGAGCGCGGCAACCGCAACGTCAACCCACGCCAGGCGCCGCACTGAACCCGGGTTTACCGGCGTCGCGGCAGCGGTTAAGGTGACGCCCTCGTCATTCCTGCACGGACGCACCGATGGCCCGCCCTTCCCCTCCCATGCCCCTGCTCGCCGCCGCCCTGCTGGTCGCTGGCGCGATTCCCCTCGGTTTCATCTGGATCCTCACCAGCGCCAAGTTCGAGATAGGCGGCGCCAGCCCCGGCGAGAGCACCGTCGGCAAGGTCGAGAACATCGACCAGCGCGCCATGGAGCAATTCTGCACCGGCGTGCGGGCGACGCCCGCCGGCACCTGGCTGGTAGGCCGGCGCGAGGTCGGCCGCGACGAGCAGGCACTGCCCGAGGGCGTCATCGACCTGGACCTGGTGGCGGCCGCCCAGCCCAGGGAAGAAGAGTCCGAACCCCACCTCTTCAACTTCCTCAACGGCATGCTGCTATCCGGCGGCGATCCGGAAACCACCTATGTCTCGCGCCTGGGCGCGGACGGCGTGTTCCACGAAGTGGCGCGGCTCGGCGAGACCGCCTGCCTGGAAGTCACGCCGGACGGTTCCAGCGTCTTCCTGCTCACCGGCCTGCGGCGCCCGGGCAAGGACAACGGTCAGCGCGAGCAGACAGTGGTGCTGCGCAGCGACGACCAGGGCAAGAGCTGGCGGCGGCTCGAGGAAGGCTTCATGGCCGAGGCGAATCGACTGGGCTGGGCTCTCGCACCGCGCTTCCACGGCAAGGACGAAGTCTGGGTCTGGGGTGATTTCGAATACGGCGGTGCCGATGGCGGCCGGGAACCCGGTCAGCCGAGCGGGCTGTTCTATTCGCCCGACCGCGGCGCCAGCGTCGAGTCGATCGCCACCTCCGCGCCGCTGCTGGTCGACCTCGCCTACGCCCGCGAGTTGGCACCGAACGGCGTCAGCTGGGGCGACTACAACGGCAAGCACGGGCAGATCAAGGCACACGTCGCCCAACTGGACGCGGAGCGCGCCGCGATCTGGGTAAGCCAGACCTTCCGCTATGGCCCGCCCGAAGGGCGCTACCTGACCAGCTCGGTATTGGTCACCACCCAGGCCGAACTGCGCCGCGAGGGCGGACGCTGGCAGATGGGCGCGATCCGGCGCACCGACGGCGTGGCCGTCGAGCGCCTGGAACAGAACACGGACGGTCGGGTGATCGCAGTGCTCGACCACCCGGACGAATCGCGCTCGCTGATCGCCGAGCTCGATCGCGACGCGCTCGAATGGAAGATCACCGGCAAGCTGCCCAGCCCGTTCTGGCCCCTGCCGTCCAGTTCCGGGCTGCGCGAGTTCTACATGGGCAGGAATGTGCTGCTGGCCAACACCATGAACCACTACGAAGTGCCGCTGTGGCTGTATCCCGACGAAGAGCCGGCGAGCGTCTCCGCCAACGCGGTGTACTACTCGGACGACTGGGGATCATCCTGGCGCCGCCTGGACATCGCCGGCTACCTCGGCGTGCTCGGTTTCGACGAGGCGCACGACCGGGTGTTCTGGGCCCGCGGCAACTGGTACGACAGCCGCGACCTCGGCGTCCAGGCCTACGACCTGGACTGAGCGCCCCCTCGCCGCGCCGACGGAGGGGCGCCCGCCAGGTTCAGAGGTAGTTGGCGACGGCTTCGTCGACGAAGCCTTCCTGGCGCATCTGCTCCAGGGCCTTTTGCAGGCGCTCCACCACCTCGTCCGGAGTGTCCTTGTTCAACGCCAGGTAGAGCTTGGCCTCGTTGAAACGCAGCACCGTCTGCAGGCCGGACACGCCTTCCTGCTTGGCCAGGTAGCGCCCGACCGGATCGGTGGTGGCCCACAGGTCGATCTGCCCGCCGGTAAGCTTCTTCACGTTTTCCTGGTCGCGCAGGGCGTTGATCACCGGGATGCCCTGGGCTTCCAGGTGCTGGCTGACCGCGTCGTTCTTGTAGGCGCCGAGCTTGTAGCGGGCGGCGTCCTTGAGATTCTTCACGGCGATCTTGCTGCCGGCCGGCGCCAGCAACACCCAACTGGTGTCGGCCAGCGGGCCGACCCACTTGAACTGCGGCACCCGCTCGGGGGTGTAGGTCATGGAGAACAACCCGTAGCCGGGCTTGTCCAGGGTCAACCGGTACAGGCGGTCCCAGGGGAAGCGCAGGCTCAGGGAATAGCCGATGCCGGCGCGCCTGAACATCTCCCGGACGATGTCGGCACTGATGCCGTCGATGCCATCGTCGCGGGCGAAGTTCTTGTCGTCCACCGCCATGTTGAAGGGCGGGAAGTTCTCGGTCAGCAGCACCACCTTGTAGTCGGCGGGCAATTCGGCACGGGCCGCGGAGGCCCCCAGCAATACCCCCAGGATCAGGGTCTGGATCAGGACTTTCAGCATGGTCACACCGCTCGCTTGGTTATCGTTATTGGCTAGCGGCATCCCTGCGTCAGGACGAAATACCTGGCTCGTCGGCCTTCCATGGCATTGCCGGCGGGGCCGGCAAAGGCGTTTCCCCGCCCGGCCCCCTGTTGGCCGGACGGAGCGAATCAGAGATAGCTGTTGAGGATGTCCTCGACGAAGCCTTCCTTGCGCATGCCGTCCAGGGCTGCCTGGAGCTTCTGCACCACTTCGTCGGGAGTCTCGCGGTTGAGCGCCAGGTACAGCTGGTCGCTGTTGAAGCGCAGCACCGTCTTCAGGCCGGTCACGCCTTCCTGCTTGGCCAGGTAGCGCCCGGCAGGATCGCCGCTGGCCCAGAGGTCGATCTGGCCCTTGACCAGCTTCTGCGCGTTTTCCTGGTCGCGTAGCGCCAGGTCGGCCTCGAAACCGTTCTTGCCGAGGAACTCGGCGATGGCATCGCCCTTGTAGGCGCCGATCCGGTATTTCTTCGCCTCGTCCAGGCTGCCCAGGGTGATCGGGCTGTCGCCCTTGGCCAGCAGCACCCAGTCGTCCGGGCCGATCGGACCGACCCACTTGAACTTGTCCTCGCGCTCGGCCAGGCGGGCGGTGACGAACACCCCGTAGCCGGGCTTCTCCAGCGCCAGCTTGTAGATGCGGTCCCAGGGGAAACGCAGGGTCAGGCTGTACTTGATGCCGGCGCGCTTGAACATCTCGCGGACGATATCCACGGCGATGCCGTCGATGTTGTCTTCCTGGGCGAAGTTCTTGCCGTTGATCGCCATGTTGTACGGCGGGAAGTTCTCCGTGAGCAGGACCATGCTGTAGTCGGGATCGGTTTCGGCGCGCGCGCCGCCGACCAACAGCAGGGTTGCGAGCAGCGCGAAGAGCAGGCTTCTTTGCATTGTTGTCATCCTGTCAGGGGCCTGGAGCGAGGCAGAGTAACCAGCGCCGCGCCGCCAGGCCAGCCTTTTGCCAGCATCGCCGGCGAGGCGTCAGTAGCGCTCGCGGATCTGCTTCAACAAGCCTTCGCTGCGCAGCGCGTCGACCGCCGTTTGCAACTTCTGCACCAGCTCGTCCGGGGTATCCTTGTTCAGCGCCAGGAACAGCTCGGCGGTATGGAAACGCTGGACCACCTTCACTTCCTTGAGGCCCTCGCGCTGGGCGACGTAGCGCCCGCTCGGATCGGCGGTGACCCAGAGATCGATCTGCCCGCTGGCCAGCTTGTCGACGTTCTCGTTGTCGCGCAGCGCCAGTTGCACCTGCAGGCCGCGGTCGACCAGGTGCTGGCTGATGGCGTCGTTCTTGTAGCCGCCGATGCGATAGCGCGCGGCGTCTTCCAGGCTGTTCAGGTGGATGCTGCTGTCGCCGCGGGCCATCAGTACCCAGTCGTTGACCGCCAGCGGGCCGACCCACTTGAACTTGTCCTCGCGCTCCGGCGTACGGGCGGTGGAAAACACGCCATAGCCGGGCTCGCTCAGCGCCTGCTGGTAGACCCGGTCCCAGGGGAAACGCAGGATCAGCTGGCACTCGATCTGCGCGCGCTCGCAGGCGGCGCGCACGGTATCGGTGCTGATGCCGCTGATGCCATCGTTCTTGGCGTAGTTGCCGCCGTTCACCGCCATGTTGAACGGCACCAGGTTCTCGGTCAGCAGGACCAGGGTTTCGGCGCGCGCCAGGGCGCTAGCGCATAGCAGGGCCAGGCTGCCGACGCAGCCGAGAGCCAGACGGAAGATGGACATGGAGGACTCCCTGTCGGTCGCAATGTTTGTCGTTATGGCAGGGCATCGGCGCTCTAGCGGCACCTGATGCGGGGGGCGTGACTGTACCTGAAAGAAAGCCGCGCGAGTGTCGACTCGCGCTCAGGAATGGCTAGCCGATCACCGGCCCTGTGCGCTGCGGCGCAACGTGCCTCAGCGCACCACGATACCGCGGCTGGCGAGGTAGGCCTTGGCTTCCGGCACGGTGTACTCGCCGAAGTGGAAGATGCTCGCCGCGAGCACCGCGTCGGCCTTGCCCTCGAGGATGCCGGCGGCCAGGTGCTCCAGGTTGCCGACGCCGCCGGAAGCAATCACCGGTACGTTCACCGCCTCGCTGATGGCGCGGGTCACGCCCAGGTCGTAACCGCTCTTCACGCCGTCCTGGTCCATGCTGGTCAGGAGAATCTCGCCGGCGCCCAGGTCTTCCATCTTCTTCGCCCAGAGCACGGCATCCAGCCCGGTGGGCTTGCGCCCGCCATGGGTGAAGATTTCCCAGCGCGGCGCCTCGCCCGGGGCGGAAACCTTCTTCGCATCGATGGCGACCACGATGCACTGCGAGCCGAAGCGGTCGGCGGCCTCGCCGACGAACTCGGGGTTGAACACCGCGGCGGTGTTGATCGAGACCTTGTCCGCGCCGGCATTCAACAGGTTGCGGATGTCCTGCACGCTGCGTACGCCGCCGCCCACGGTCAGCGGAATGAACACCTGACTGGCCATGCGCTCGACGGTATGCAGGGTGGTGTCGCGCCCGTCGACGCTGGCGGTGATGTCGAGGAAGGTGATCTCGTCGGCACCCTGCTCATCGTAGCGGCGGGCGATCTCGACCGGATCGCCGGCGTCGCGGATGTTCTCGAACTTGACGCCCTTGACCACTCGGCCATTGTCCACGTCGAGGCAGGGGATGATGCGTTTTGCCAGTGCCATGCGGTTCGCCTCAGGCCTTGAAGTTGTCGCACAGCGCCTGGGCTTCGGCCACGTCCAGGGTGCCTTCGTAGATCGCCCGGCCGGTGATGGCGCCGATGATCCCCGGGGTGCGGGCGTCCAGCAGCTTCTGGATGTCGCCGAGATTGTGGATGCCGCCGGAGGCGATCACCGGAATCCGCGTGGCATTGGCCAGCGCGGCGGTAGCCTCGACGTTGCAGCCCTGCATCATGCCGTCCTTGGAGATATCCGTGTAGACGATGGCGGACACCCCGTCGGCCTCGAAGCGACGGGCCAGGTCGATCACCTGGACTTCGCTGACCTCGGCCCAGCCGTCGGTGGCGACGAAACCGTCCTTGGCATCCAGGCCGACGATGACCTTGCCCGGGAAGGCGCGGCAGGCCTCGCCGACGAACTCAGGCTGCTTGACCGCCTTGGTGCCGATGATGACGTAGCTGACGCCGGCGCGAACGTAATGCTCGATGGTTTCCAGCGAGCGGATGCCGCCACCGATCTGGATCGGCAGGTCCGGGTAGCGACGGGCGATGGCGGTGACCACCTCGCCGTTGACCGGCTTGCCTTCGAAAGCGCCGTTCAGGTCCACCAGGTGCAAGCGGCGGCAACCGCCATCGACCCATTTGGCGGCCATCGCCACCGGATCGTCGGAGAAGACCGTGGCGTCTTCCATCAGGCCCTGGCGCAGACGCACGCAGGCGCCGTCTTTCAAGTCGATCGCGGGAATGATCAGCATCGGTGAACCCTGTTCAAGTCTGTATTCGGTGGGCAGGCGCGCGGAAACTCAACTCTTTTCCAGCGCCCAGACATCGCTCTCGATGCTTTCGAACCGTTCCTTCAGGTACGACTGCACGTCGAGGATGGCCTTGTTGTAGAAGTACGGGGCGAACTCGCGGGCGAAGAAATCGAGCAGTTCCTCGGCTTCGAAGGAGCCCAGCTCCAGTTCGAAGCGGTCCTCCATGAAGCGCTTGATCGCCAGTGCCGCGTCCTGGGTCTGCGCGGCGTCCAGCTGGAGGATCGGCGTCTTGCTCTTCGCCCTGGCCATGGCCTACCAGCGCCCGTCCCAGGCCACGAAGTTCTGCAGCAGTTGCAGGCCGTGGGTATGGCTCTTTTCCGGGTGGAACTGCACGGCGAAACGCGAGCCTTCGGCCAGCGCGGCGGCGAAATCGACGCCGTAGTGCCCGTGCCCCACCACCTGGCGCGGATTGCCGGCCTCGATGTAGTAGCTGTGCACGAAGTAGAAGCGCGCCTGGTCGGGAATCTCGTGCCACAGCGGGTGCTCCACCGCCTGGCTCACCTGGTTCCAGCCCATGTGCGGCACCTTCAGGTGCTCGCCGGCTTCGTGCAGGTCCTTGCCGAAGAAGCGCACCTGGCCGGGGAACAGACCGATGCAGTCGACCCCGTCGTTCTCCTCGCTGCGCTCCAGCAATGCCTGCATGCCGACGCAGATGCCGAGGAACGGGCGGTCCTGGCTGACCTCGCGGACCAGGGCGTCGAAGCCCAGGCGGCGGATCTCGGCCATGCAGTCGCGGATCGCGCCGACCCCGGGGAACACCACCCGGTCGGCCTCGCGGATCACTGCCGCGTCGCTGCTCACCAGCACCCGGCCGGCACCGACGTGCTCGAGGGCCTTGGCCACCGAGTGCAGGTTGCCCATGCCGTAGTCGATCACGGCTACCGTCTGCATCACAGGCACCCTTTGGTCGACGGCATCTGCCCGGCCATCCGCTCGTCCAGCTCGATAGCCATGCGCAGCGCGCGGCCGAAGGCCTTGAACACGGTCTCGATCTGGTGGTGGGTGTTGTGCCCGCGCAGGTTGTCGATGTGCAGGGTCACCTGGGCGTGGTTGACGAAGCCCTGGAAGAATTCCATGAACAGGTCGACGTCGAAGCCGCCGACGCTGGCACGGGTAAAGGGAACGTGCATCTGCAGGCCGGGCCGCCCGGAGAAGTCGATGACCACCCGCGACAGCGCCTCATCGAGGGGCACGTAGGCGTGGCCGTAGCGGCGGATGCCCTTCTTGTCGCCGATGGCCTTGGCGAAGGCCTGGCCGAGGGTGATGCCGATGTCCTCGACGGTGTGGTGATCGTCGATATGCAGGTCGCCCTTGCACTCGATGTCCAGGTCGATCAGGCCGTGGCGGGCGATCTGGTCCATCATGTGGTCGAGGAAGGGAACCCCGGTATCGAACCGGGCCTTGCCGGTCCCATCCAGGTCGATGGAGACCTTGATCTGGGTCTCCAGGGTGTCGCGCGCGACGGATGCCTTGCGTTCGGCCATCACCAGCTCCACAGCTAACACTGCACGTAATTATAAGAGGGCCAGCATTATAGGCAGGCCCGGGCTGGCGCTGCCAGCCGCGACCGTCGGCGCGAATCGCCCCACGGGCGGCGGGCCAGGCCTTACACTGCGCTCCTTTCATCCCGCCGCGGAGAGCCGCATGCCCGTGATCGTCGAAACCCTCGCCCAACCCAGCGCCCAGGATCGCCTGGACCTGGCGAAGATCTACGCCGACGCACCGGACTGGCTGTTCGCCCCGCATGCCGACGGCGCGGCGCTGGTCGCGGCCGGGCTGGCCGCCGGCGAGCTGATCGCCGGGCGCTTCAACGACCGCCTGCTGGGTGCCGCCCTGCTGCGGCGCGGCGGCGACGCCTGGCAGCTGTCGCACCTCTGCGTGCGCGGCATCACCCGCGGCCGCGGGGTCGGCCGACGCCTCCTCGACGAAGCCCGACGCCTGGCCGCCGAAGCCGGCAAGCCGCTGCGCCTGGTCGCCCCGGACGGGCACCTGGAATCCCGCGCCCTCGCCGCGCGCCACGGGCTGCCGCTGGACAGCCTCTGATATGCTCGGCGACGGTCCCCGCCACGGAGCTTCGCCATGTCCTTTTCCTCCGCCGAACGCGCCGCCCTGCTTGCCCTCAAGGGAGTCGGCCCGACCGTGCTGCAACGCCTGGAACAGATGGGCCTGGACAGTTTCGTCCGGCTGCGCGATTGCGATGCCGCAAGTATCCTCGCCCAAGGCGCGGTCCTGACCGGCTCCAGTTGCTGGAAGAACAGCCCGCAGGCGCGGGCAGCGATCGTCACCGTGCTGCAGCGCGCAGCCAGCGACGCATGAACGACGTCGACGTACTGGTAGTCGGCGCCGGCGCCCTCGGCCTGGCCTGCGCCGCGCGCCTGGCCGAAGCCGGCCACGGCGTACTGGTGGCGGAGCGCGAACGGCTGGTCGGTAGCCACACCTCCAGTCGCAATTCCGAAGTGATCCACGCCGGCCTCTACTACCCGCCCGGCTCGCTCAAGGCCGATCTCTGCCTGGAAGGCCGCGAACGCCTGTACGCCTGGTGCGCCCGCCACGGCGTCGGCCACCGGCGCATCGGCAAGCTGCTGGTGGCGGTGGAGGAAAACGAGCGCGAGAAGCTCCAGGCCCTGGCGGCCAACGCCCGCGCCTGCGGGGTCGACGACCTGATGCCGCTGGACGGCACCACGCTGCGCGCGCTGGAGCCCCAGGTCCGCGGGGTCGCCGCCCTGCTCTCGCCGAGCACGGGAATCATCGACAGCCACGCCTACCTGCAATCGCTGCAGGCCGTCGCCGAGCGCCACGGCGCACAACTGGCGCTGGACACCCGGGTCGACCGCCTGGAGCGCCACGCCGGCGGCTGGCGCGCCGAAGGACAGAGCGTCGGCGAAGCGTTCCGGTTGCGCGCGGGCTGGGTGGTCAATGCCGGCGGCCTGTTCGCCCAGGCGCTGGCGCAACGCACCGAAGGCCTCGATCCGCGCCTGGTGCCGGCGCTGCACCTGTGCCAGGGGCGCTATTTCTCCTACAGCGGCCGCTCGCCGTTCCGCCACCTGGTCTACCCGATGCCCGAGGCGCGCACCGCCGGGCTCGGCATCCACGCCACCCTCGACCTCGGTGGCCAGTTGCGCTTCGGTCCCGACGTGAATTACGTGGACAACCTCGACTACCGCGTCGACGAATCCCTCCGCCCCACCTTCGCCCAGGCCATCTCGCGCTACTTCCCCGGCATCGATCCTCGGCGCCTGGCCGCCGGCTACGCCGGCATCCGGCCCAAGCTCGGTGGGCCGGGGGAACCCGCCGCCGACTTCATCATCCAAACCCCTGCCGAACACGACCTGCCCGGCCTGGTCAACCTGTTCGGCATCGAGTCGCCCGGCCTCACCGCCAGCCTGGCGCTCGCCGAACGGGTCGCCCGCGCACTCTGAGACGAGGTTTCGCCGCGCGCAGGGTCGGCCTGGCAAAACGGCGTTGTTATACTCGCCCGCACATTCACCGCTGCCAGCACAAAGGATTCGTCCATGAAAGCATTCGGCAAGGTCCTGGGGCTGTTCTTCCTGGGACTCTTACTGCTCGTCGTGGCCCTGGGCTTCGCCCTGACCCACCTGTTCGATCCCAATGACTACAAGGACGAAATCCGCCAGATCGCCCGCGACAAGGCCAACCTGGAGCTGGACCTGAAGGGCGACATCGGCTGGAGCCTGTTCCCCTGGCTGGGCCTGGAGCTGCACGACACCAGCATCGCCAGTACCGCCACGCCGACCAAGCCGTTCGCCGACCTGCAGATGCTCGGCCTGTCGGTGCGGGTCCTGCCGCTGCTGCGCAAGGACGTGCAGATGAGCGCGATCCGCGTCGAAGGCCTGAGCCTGGACCTGGTCCGCGACAAGCAGGGCAAGGGCAACTGGGAAAACATCGGCAAGCCGGCCCAGCCCCAGGCCCCGTCCGCTCCTTCCGCCACCCCGCCGGCAGCGGACGGCAAGGGCGCCCAGGCGCAGGCACCCGAGCAGGCGCCGCAGAACGACAGCCCGCGCACCCCGATCAAGCTCGACATCGACAGCCTCAACGTCAACAACGCCCGCGTCACCTACACCGACGAAGCCAGCGGCAAGCAGTACAACGTCGAGGGCATCGAGCTGAGTACCGGCGCCATTCGCGAAGGCAGCAGCATTCCGCTGAAGCTCAACGCCTACCTCGGCACCAACCAGCCGGTGGTGCGGGTCAAGACCGAGCTGACCGGCAACCTGCGCTTCGACACCGCGCTCAGGCGCTACCAGTTGGAAGACGCCAGGCTCTCCGGCGAGGCCTCGGGCGAGCCGCTGCAAGGCAAGACCGCCACCTTCTCCGCCCAGGGCCAGTTGCTGCTCGACCAGTCGGCGCAGATCGCCGAGTGGAACGGTCTGAAGCTGAGCGTCAACCAGTTGCGCGCCCTCGGCGAACTGAAGGCCCGCGAGCTGGACAAGGACGCCAAGTTCAGCGGCGGCCTGTCGATCGCGCCGATGAACCTGCGCGAGTTCCTCGCCGGCATCGGTGTGACCCTGCCGGCCATGGCCGACGCCAACACCCTCGGCAAGTTCGAGCTGAACACCCGCCTGGCCGGCAGCCGCAACAGCCTGAATCTCGAAGACCTCAAGCTGGGCCTGGACGACACCGCCTTCAGCGGCCGCTTCGGCATCGCCGATTTCGCCAGGCAATCGCTGCGCGCCCAGCTCAAGGGCGACAAGCTCGACCTCGACCGCTACCTGCCGGCCAAGGCCAAGCAGGCCCAGGATGCCGCCAGCGCCACGCGCAAGGCGGAAGTCGACGCCACCGTGGCCAGTGCCGCCCAGGGCAACACGCCGCTACCGGAAAAACCGACCAGGCAGGCCTGGAGCGACGCGCCGTTGCTGCCCATGGCGACCCTGCGCAAGCTCGACCTGGACGTGGCGCTGAGCTTCGGTCGGCTGACCGTCGAGAAGCTGCCAATCGACGACGCCAGCCTGAAGCTGCGTGGCCAGGGCGGCGTGATCAGCCTCGACGACATGCGCGGCGGGCTGTACAACGGCCGCTTCAACGCCAAGGCCAACCTCGACGTACGCCAGGACAGCGCCGTGTTGACCGCCACCAAGCACATCGCCAACGTGCCGGTGGAGCGCCTGCTCGAAGCCCAGGGCAAGAAACCGCCGGTGAAGGGGCTGCTCGACCTCGACGCCGACATCCGCACCAGCGGCAACAGCGAGAAGTCCTGGATCGACCATCTCAACGGCAGCGCACGCTTCAGCCTGATCAACGGCGTGCTGCTCGACGCCAACCTGGAGCAACAGCTCTGCCAGGGCATCGCTACCCTCAACCGCAAGGCCCTTGCCGGTACCCACGGCGGCAAGGACACGCCTTTCCGCGAGCTCAAGGGCAGCCTGAACTTCACCAACGGCGTGGCCAGCAACCCTGACCTGAAGGTCGCCATCCCCGGCCTGGCGGTCAGCGGCCACGGCGATATCGACCTGCGCGTGCTGGGCATGGACTATCGCATCGGCGTGGAGATCCAGGGCGACAAGAGCGACATGCCGGACCCGGCCTGCCAGGTCAACCAGCGCTACGCCGGCATCGAATGGCCTCTGCTCTGCCGCGGCCCGCTGGAACTCGGCGCCAAGGCCTGCCGCCTGGACAAGGAAGGCCTGGGCAAGGTCGCCGCGAAACTGGCCGGCAATCGCCTCAACGAAAAACTCGAAGAGAAGCTCGGCGACAAGGTCAGTCCGGAGCTGAAAGACGCACTCAAAGGGCTGTTCAACCGCAAATGACACCTGAAGGCTTCAACGGCGCGGTCCTCGACTGGTACGACCGTCACGGTCGCAAGGACCTGCCCTGGCAGCAGGGCATCACCCCCTACCGGGTGTGGGTCTCGGAAATCATGCTGCAACAGACCCAGGTCAGCACCGTGCTCGGTTACTTCGACCGTTTCATGGCAGCGTTGCCCGACGTCGAGGCACTGGCCGCGGCGGCCGAGGACGAAGTCCTGCACCTGTGGACCGGGCTCGGCTACTACAGCCGTGCGCGCAACCTGCACAAGACCGCGCAGATCGTGGTCGAGCGGCATGCCGGGGAGTTCCCCCGCGACGTCGAGCAACTCGCCGAACTGCCCGGCATCGGCCGCTCCACCGCTGGAGCCATCGCCAGCCTGTCGATGGGCCTGCGCGCACCGATCCTCGACGGCAACGTCAAGCGCGTACTGGCGCGCTACCTGGCGCAGGACGGCTATCCCGGCGAACCGAAGGTGGCCAGGGCGCTGTGGGAAGCCGCCGAGCGCTTCACCCCGCACGCACGGGTCAACCACTACACCCAGGCGATGATGGACCTCGGCGCCACCCTCTGCACGCGCAGCAAGCCCAGTTGCCTGCTTTGCCCGCTGGTCTCCGGCTGCCGCGCGCACCTGCTCGGCCGCGAAGCCGATTATCCGCAGCCCAAGCCGCGCAAGGCGTTGCCGCAGAAGCGCACGCTGATGCCGATCCTGGCCAACCGCGACGGCGCCATACTGCTCTACCGGCGGCCTTCCAGCGGACTCTGGGGCGGGCTCTGGAGCCTCCCCGAACTGGACGACCTCGACGGCCTCGAACCGCTCGCCGCGCGCCATTCCCTGGCCCTCGGCGAGCGCCGCGAACTGAGCGGCCTGACCCATACCTTCAGTCATTTCCAGCTCGCCATCGAGCCCTGGCTGGTGGCGGTGGAAGGCGCTCCGCGCGCCGTGGCCGAGGGCGACTGGCTCTGGTATAACCTCGCCACCCCGCCGCGCCTGGGCCTCGCCGCTCCGGTGAAGAAGCTGCTCAAGCGCGCAGAACAGGAACTCGGACGCGGCACGACCGCGTGAATGCCGGGCCCACGGGCCCGGCGGCAACTGCAGGAGAACGACCATGAGCCGCACCGTGATGTGCCGCAAGTACCACGAAGAGCTGCCCGGCCTCGACCGTCCGCCGTATCCTGGCGCGAAGGGCGAGGACATCTACAACAACGTGTCGCGCAAGGCCTGGGACGAGTGGCAGAAGCACCAGACCATGCTGATCAACGAGCGTCGCCTGAACATGATGAACGCCGAGGACCGCAAGTTCCTCCAGCAGGAGATGGACAAGTTCCTCTCCGGCGAGGACTACGCCAAGGCCGACGGCTACGTGCCGCCATCCGCCTGAGCCCCACCCCGCCCGACGGAGGCCGCCATGACCCCATCCCTCTCTGGCCTGCCTCCGATCCGCACCGCGCTGATCGGCTACGGCTTCGCCGGCAAGACCTTCCACGCCCCGCTGATCCGCGCGGTACCGGCGTTGTGCCTGGAGCACGTGGTCTCCCGCGACCCTGTGCGGGTGCACGCCGACCTGCCCGAAGCCCGGGTCAGCGCCGATCCGGATGAGGCCATCGAGGCCGCCGACATCGACCTGGTGGTCATCGCCTCGCCCAATGCCACCCACGCCAGCCTCGCCGAACGGGCCTTGCGCGCCGGCAAGCACGTGGTGGTGGACAAGCCGTTCACCGTCACCCTGGCCGAAGCCCGGCGCCTCGCCGACCTCGCCCGCGAACGGCCTGGCCAGGTCCTCTCGGTGTTCCAGAACCGGCGCTTCGACAGCGACTTCCTCGCCGTGGAGGCCGCCCTGCAGGCCGGCAGCATCGGCCCGGTGCGCTACTTCGAGTCGGCCATCGAGCGCTTCCGTCCGCAGGTCCGCGACCGCTGGCGCGAACACGACCTGCCCGGCTCCGGGCTGTGGTTCGACCTCGGCCCGCACCTGCTCGACCAGGCACTGTGCCTGTTCGGCATACCGCAGCGTATGCACGGACACCTGCGCCGGCTGCGCGAGGGCGCGCTGACCGACGACTGGTTCGAGGTCCTGCTCGACTATCCGCACTGCCAGGTGGCGCTGCGCGCCAGCATGCTCGCTGCCAATCCGGCGCCACGCTTCAATGTGCACGGCGACCACGGCAGCCTGCTAAAGGCCGGCGCCGACATCCAGGAAGCGCAACTGCTCCAGGGACTGCACCCCGGTTCCGCCGGCTGGGGCCGCGATCCCGACCTGTTGCAGCATATCGACGGCCAGGGCCTGCGCCAGTCGCTGGTCACCCCGGCTGGCGACCAGAGCCGCTACTACCAGGCGCTAGCCGCCGCCATCCGCGGTCAGTCGCGCAACCCGGTGTCGGCGCAACAGGCCTGCGCGCTGATGGCCCTGCTGGAGTTGGCACGACGCTCCGCCGAGGAAGGCCGGAGCCTGCCGGTGGAGCTGCGCGACGAGGAACGCCAGGCCTGGAACTGAGGCCCGGCAGTCCGGCGGAAACCGCGAGGGGATCGTAAGGCGTTAAAAAACAAAAAAAATTTCTTCGCCGGTGTTGACACTGCCGCGCTAAACCCGTTTAATTGCGCCCCGTTGCCCAGGTAGCTCAGTTGGTAGAGCAGGGGATTGAAAATCCCCGTGTCGGCGGTTCGATTCCGTCCCTGGGCACCATGAATACGACGAAAAGGCTCACCTCCGGGTGGGCCTTTTTGCTTTCCGCCGTTCGCCTAGACGTGCTGCCCGCCGTTGACGTGGATTTCCGCGCCATTCACGTAGGATGCGCCGCTGGTGCAGAGGAAGTAGATCAGCGAAGCGATCTCCTCCGGCCGGCCGAGGCGGTGCAGCGGGATGCTGCGCTCGACGATCTCCTCGGTGCCCGGCGACAGGATCGCGGTGTCGATCTCCCCCGGCGCGATGGCGTTCACCCGCACCCCATGCGGGCCGAAGTCGTGGGCCATCTCGCGGGTCAGCGCGGACAACGCCGCCTTGGAAGTGGCGTAGGCCACCCCGGCGAACGGATGCACCTTCGAGCCGGCGATGGAGGTCACGTTTATCACCGTTCCCTGCGCCGCCTTCAGCTCGGCGAACAGGCCGCGCGCCAGCAGCGCGGTGGAGAACAGGTTGACGTTGAACACCCGCAGCCAGGTGGCGTAGTCGGTTTCCAGCACACCGAGGCGCGCGCCGTCTTCGCCCTTGGGCGAGATGCCGGCATTGTCCACCAGTGCGTGGAGCCGACCGTCGCCGAGCTTCTCGCGGATCAGTTCCAGGCTGCCCTCGACGCCGGGAATGTCCTCCAGGTCCAGGTGGATGTGGTTTTCCTCGCCGTCCGCCCAGGGACATTCGCTGGCCCAGCTCTGCCGCGACGCGGTGAACACCCGCCAACCCGCGGCATTGAAGTACTTCACCGTGGCATGCCCGATACCGCGGCTCGCCCCGGTCAGCAACAGGGTCTTTCTCTCCGCCATACGCCCTCCGTGAAGGCCTGCTGGAATGAACGCGACTCGCACAGCCTACAAGGAATGACGAATCGCCGCGGCGGATCTTTCGCCCATCCCGGCGAACGGCCGAGCGTGAGCCAGGCAGTGCCGATAGACTAGGCGGACCTTGTCCGGACCCCCGATCGATGCTGAAGAAAAGCTTCAACTCCCTGCTCACCACCTGGCTCGCCGGCCTGCTGGTGATGCTGCCGCTGGTACTCACCGTAGCCTTGCTGGCCTGGGTGGTCAGCTTGCTGAACCGCTTCGTCGGTCCATCCAGCCTGATCGGTCGCGGCTTCGCCGCCATCGGCCAGCCGCTCGCCGGCGATTCGCCACTGGCCTACCTGCTCGGTACCGCGCTACTGCTGGTCGCCATCTACCTGCTTGGCCTCGGCGTACAGCTAGGCCTGAAGCGGCCGCTGGCCAACCTGTTCGACCTGACCCTGCGGCGTACCCCGCTGATCGGCAACCTGTACAACCTGGCCGACCGTTTCGTCGGCCTGCTGGACAAGAAGCAGGACGCCGACATCGCCGCGATGAGTCCGGTTTGGTGTTTCTTCGGCGGCGACGGCGCCGCCGTGCTGGCGCTGATGCCCAACCCCGAAGCGGTGGAACTGGATGGCCGCGCGCACTACGCGATCCTGGTGCCGACCGCGCCGATCCCGGTGGGCGGCGGCCTGCTCTACGTTCCGGTGGAATGGGTGAAACCGGCACAGATCGGCATGGACACCTTCACCAGCATCTATGTGTCGATGGGCATCACCCCACCACCGCCGCTGGCCGCCGCCAAGGGGCTGGCGGAGCCGCGCGCGGAGCAGCCGCCGGCGGCTCCATAGGCGGTCCCGCGTGCCCGGGAACGGGGCGCGCACCGACCTCCAGGCTCTGCTTCAGGTCAGGGTTCGCCAGGAGTTTTCTTCGAAAGCCGACAGTTTTGTTCCTACGCGACAGCGCACTGCAGCGATGCGACAAGATGCCGCCAACCCCGCTCCAGAGGCACGCCGCCTGCTTGGCTCCGGTTGAAGCGCTGTGCTAGCTTGCCTTCGCCAGGAAGGCCCTTCCAATCCGAATAACAAGAGGAAAATCCATGGCCGAGGCCACCCCCGCACTGGAAATCCGTAACCTGCACAAGCGCTACGGCGACCTCGAAGTGCTCAAGGGCATCTCCCTCACCGCCCGCGACGGCGACGTGATCTCCATCCTCGGATCGTCCGGCTCGGGCAAATCCACCTTCCTGCGCTGCATCAACCTGCTGGAGAACCCGCACCAGGGCCAGATCCTGGTCTCCGGCGAAGAGCTGCGCCTGAAGAAGAGCAAGAACGGCGACCTGGTCGCCGCCGACAGCCAGCAGATCAACCGGCTGCGCAGCGAACTCGGTTTCGTCTTCCAGAATTTCAACCTGTGGCCGCACATGAGCATCCTCGACAACGTGATCGAGGCGCCGCGTCGCGTACTGGGCAAGAGCAAGGCCGAAGCGATCGAGATCGCCGAGGGCCTGCTGGCCAAGGTCGGCATCGCCGACAAGCGCCACAGCTATCCCGCGCAACTTTCCGGCGGCCAGCAGCAGCGCGCGGCCATCGCCCGGACCCTGGCCATGCAACCCAAGGTGATCCTGTTCGACGAGCCCACCTCGGCGCTCGACCCGGAAATGGTACAGGAAGTGCTTAACGTGATCCGTGCGCTCGCCGAAGAGGGCCGGACCATGCTGCTGGTCACCCACGAAATGAGCTTCGCCCGCCAGGTTTCCAGCGAGGTGGTATTCCTCCACCAGGGCCTGGTAGAAGAGCAGGGAACGCCGCAACAGGTTTTCGAAAACCCCCAGTCGGCGCGCTGCAAACAGTTCATGTCCAGCCACCGCTAACGGAGCAACACCGCATGAAGAACTATAAGAAGATCCTGCTGGCCGCCGCTGCAACCCTGGCCTTCGCCCTCGACGCCAGCGCCGCCGACAAGCTGCGCATCGGCACCGAAGGCGCCTACCCGCCCTTCAACGGCATCGATGCCAGCGGCCAGGCGGTCGGCTTCGACCTCGACATCGGCAAGGCGCTGTGCGCCAAGATGAAGACCGAGTGCGAGGTGGTGACCTCCGACTGGGACGGCATCATCCCGGCGTTGAACGCCAAGAAGTTCGACTTCATCGTCGCGTCCATGTCGATCACCGACGAGCGCAAGCAGGCGGTCGACTTCACCGATCCCTACTACACCAACAAGCTGCAGTTCGTCGCGCCGAAGAGCGTCGACTTCAAGACCGACAAGGACTCCCTGAAGGGCAAGGTGATCGGCGCCCAGCGCGCCACCATCGCCGGCACCTGGCTGGAAGACAACATGGCCGACGTGGTCACCATCAAGCTCTACGACACCCAGGAGAACGCCTACCTCGACCTCTCCTCGGGGCGCCTGGACGGCGTGCTGGCCGACAAGTTCGTGCAGTACGACTGGCTGAAGAGCGACGCCGGCAAGGAGTTCGAGTTCAAGGGCGAACCGGTGTTCGACAACGACAAGATCGGTATCGCCGTGCGCAAGGGCGACCCGCTGCGCGAGAAGCTCAACGCCGCGCTGAAGGAAATCGTCGCCGACGGTACCTACAAGAAGATCAACGACAAGTACTTCCCCTTCAGCATCTATTGATGCCAAGCCAGGCCACCGCCGGGCGCGTCCCGGCGGTGGCCGCCTTCAGGCCTGACTTCTCATGATTCTCGACCTGCATGGGTTCGGCGAGCAACTGCTCGCCGGTACCTGGATGACCCTCAAGCTGTCGCTGGCGGCGGTCTGCGTGGGGCTGTTGCTCGGCCTCCTCGGCGCCATCGCGAAGACTTCGAAGTACGCGGCCCTGCGCTTCCTCGGCGGCACCTACACCACCATCGTCCGTGGCGTGCCGGAAACGCTCTGGGTACTGATGATCTATTTCGGCACGGTGAGCGGCCTGAACGCCCTCGGCGACCTTTTCGGCAAGCCGGACCTGGCACTCTCGCCGTTCGCCGCCGGCACCCTGGCCCTCGGCCTGTGCTTCGGCGCCTACGCCACCGAGGTGTTCCGCGGCGCGCTGTTGTCCATTCCGCGCGGCCATCGCGAGGCCGGCCAGGCGCTCGGCCTGTCGCCCGGACGGATCTTCTGGCGCATCGTCCTGCCGCAGATCTGGCGGGTCGCCCTGCCCGGCCTCGGCAACCTGTACCTGATCCTGCTGAAGGACACCGCGCTGGTGTCGCTGATCACCCTCGACGAGATCATGCGCAAGGCGCAGGTCGCCTCCAACGCGACCAAGGAACCCTTCACCTTCTACATGACCGCGGCCGCCATCTACCTGAGCCTCACGGTCGTCATCATGGTCGCCCTGCACTTCCTCGAACGTCGCGCCGGCCGTGGTTTCGTGAGGAACGAGCTATGAGCGAGTGGGAGCTGATCCTCAAGTGGATGCCGAAGATGCTCCAGGGCGCGGCGCTGACCCTGGAGCTGCTGGCGATCGCGGTGGTCGCCGGGCTCGCCCTGGCCCTGCCGCTGGGCATCGCCCGCGCCTCGCGGCACTGGTACGTGCGCGCGGTGCCGTACGCCTACATCTTCTTCTTCCGCGGCACGCCGCTGCTGCTGCAACTGTTCATCGTCTACTACGGCCTGGCGCAGTTCGAGGAAGTGCGCAAGAGCGCCTTCTGGCCCTACCTGCGCGATCCGTACTGGTGCGCGCTGCTGACCATGACCCTGCACACCGCCGCCTATATCGCCGAGATCCTCCGCGGCGCGATCCACTCGGTGCCGGTCGGCGAGGTGGAGGCCGCCCGCGCCCTCGGCATGTCGCGGCGCCAGGCGCTCTGGCACATCATCCTGCCGCGCGCGGTGCGCATCGGCCTGCCGGCCTACAGCAACGAAGTGATCCTGATGCTCAAGGCCAGCGCGGTGGTCTACACCGTGACCCTGTTCGACATCATGGGCATGGCCCGGACCATCATCGCCCGCACCTACGAATCGATGCTGTTCTTCTGCCTGGCCGGCGCGCTGTACCTGGTGATCACCATCGTGCTGACGCGGATCTTCCGCCTGATCGAACGCTGGTTGCGGGTCGACGCTACCCAGGGCCGCTGAGCGGGTGCTTTCCGATGCCTGCGGGGCGGCTATAATCGCCGCCCCGTTTTCCCGCTGCCGCTCGCATCGTGTCCGAAACCTTCCCGTTCCTCACTGGCGACGCCCTGTCGCAGCGCTTCCTCGCGCTGGACGCGTTCCTCCTCGAACACCAGCGGCTCTGGCGACCCCGCCCGTTCAGCGAACCGACCCTGGCGTGGGAAGCCGAACACGCCGAGCTGGCGTCCTGGCTGCGCGGGCGCAGCCTCGAACAGGCCGACGCGGAGCACAACCAGCCCACCCGCCTGGCCGCGCCCGCGCCTTATCCGCAGCTCGCCGCCCAGGCCGCAGCGCTGGGCGCGGTCGGCGAACTGCCATTGGCGGAACGCCCGCAGGCACCGAACCGCTTCAATGTCGACGTACCGGGACGCAAGTGGCAGCAGATCGGCCTGTTCGCCGGGCGCCTGCAGTTCGCCCGGCCGGTCGTCCACTGGCTCGACTGGTGCTCCGGCAAGGGCCATCTGGGCCGCCTGCTGGCCCATGCGGGGCAACCGCTGACCTGCCTCGAACACGATCCCGCGCTGGTCGCCGACGGACAGCGCCTGAGCGACCGCCTGGGACTCTCCGCCCACCACCTCCGCCAGGATGTGCTGGCCGCGGACTGCGCCGAGCGCCTGCTTCCCGGGCATACGCCGGTGGCCCTGCACGCTTGCGGCGAACTGCACCTGCGCCTGCTGCGCCTGGCCAGCCAGGCCGGCTGTCGCCAACTGGCGGTGGCGCCATGCTGCTACAACCGCATTCCGGGGCCTTTCTACCAGCCACTCTCGCAAGCAGCAGGCCGATCGCTGCTCGCGCTATCGCTTGACGACCTGCGCCTGCCCCTGAGCGAGACAGTCACCGCCAGCCAACGGGTCCGTCGCCAGCGCGACCAGTCGATGGCCCGGCGCCTGGGTTTCGACCTGCTGCAGCGCGAGCTACGCGGAATCGACCAGTACCTCAGCGTGCCTTCCCTTCCGGTGGCCTGGCTGGAACGTCCATACGCCGACTACTGTCGCGAACTCGCCGCCCTCAAGGGACTTCCCGAACCGGCCGCGCGCGACTGGCAGGCGCTGGAAGCGGCCGGCTGGAAGCGCCTGGCGATGGTTCGCAACCTGGAACTGGTGCGCGCCCTGTTCCGCCGCCCGCTGGAACTCTGGCTGCTGCTGGACCGCTGCCTGTATCTGGTCGAACAGGGCTATAGCGTCCGCCTGGGCGAGTTCTGTCCGACCTCCCTGTCTCCGCGAAACCTGCTGATCCTTGCGGAGCGCAGCTGATACGGGTGTTCCGGATGGTTGCCCACACAACCTGTGGATAAGTCTGGTGACAAGTTCTGGGAAACATCTGCCGAGGGGCCCGTATCCAGGGGCGGTCAATGCTGTTCAAAAAATGAACAGAAAAAATAAAATCCATATAAAACAATATCTTGTTAACAACCGAAATAACCGCAGCGACTCTTAGAGCGTTTCCTTCCTATCCCTTGCCCACTTGTGCATAAGCCTGGCTTTCCGGTTAATCCGAAAGTGGACTTCAGCACCGACAATAGTTGCAAAACGGCATCGTATGACGTTCGAAGGAACGGATTGTTCTTTTATTGCAACGGTTGACCTCTTGTTAATCGCTGCCTAGGCAGTATTATTTTGAAACACTTTCCCTGCCTAGACAGCGATCCCCTCCACCATGGGTCACTACAGCGCCTCCGACTTTCCCTTCAAGGGCTCCATTGGCCAGCTCATCGGCGTCAGTGCCGCGACCAAGGACCGCATCCTCGAGAAGCACCTCGCCGCGCTGGACATAACCGCCGCCCAGTTCAAGGTGCTGATCTTCGTCGGTCTCAACCGTGCCAACAGTCCGGTCGAACTGTGTCGCGAGCTGTCGGTGGACAGCGGCTCGATGACTCGCATGCTGGCGCGCCTGGAGAAAAAAGGGCTGCTGCTGCGCGGCCGCTGTCCCGAAGACCGCCGTTGCCTGCGCCTGGATCTCAGCGAAGCGGGACGGAAGGTCCAGGAGCAGCTTCCGCTGATCGCCTCGGCGGCGATGAACGAGCTGGTCGCCTGCCTGAGCACGGAAGAATTGCAGACGCTGACCCATCTGCTGACCAAGGTTCTGCTACACGCCGGCTGCCCTAGGGCCAGCCTGCAGGAGTCCTGATCCATGCCGTTCCCTCTTCTCCATCCCTGGCCGCAGCGATTGGTGCTGGCCTCGGCGATACTGCTGGCCGCCGGCTGCGTCACTTCCGAAGGCCTGGAACCGAACGCCCGACTGCAACCGGCAGGCGCCCTCCAGGCGGGCAGGAGCCTGGACGGCGTAGCCCTTTCACCAGCGGCCTGGCCGCGCCAGGACTGGTGGACCGGGCTCGGCGACCGGCAGCTCGACCAACTGATCGGCGAAGCCCTGCAAGGCACCCCCGACCTGCAGATCGCCGAGGCGCGTGCGCGCCAGGCGGCGGCAACGGCCCAGGCGCAAGATGCCGCGCGCCAGCCGACGCTGGACGCCAAGGCCAGCTACTCCGGCATCCGCGCGCCGACCAGCGTGGCCCCGGCACCGCTCGGCGGCCGCTATTCGGCGATCAAGTACCTGTCGCTCGGCTTCAACTACGACTTCGACCTCTGGGGCGGCGAGCGCGCCGCCTGGGAAGCCGCCCTCGGCCAGGCCAATGCCGCCCGGATCGACAGCCAGGCCGCGCGCATCGGCCTCTCGGCAAGCATCGCCCGCGCCTACAGCGACCTCGCCCATGCCTTTACCGTGCGCGATCTCGCCGAGGAAGAACTGAAGCGCTCGCAGCGCATGACCGAGCTGAGCCAGAAGCGCATGAGCGCCGGGCTCGACAGCAAGGTCCAGCTGCAACAGACGCAGACCCAGCTGGCTACCGCCCGCCAGCAGCTCAGCGCCGCCGAGCAGGACATCGCCAGCGCCCGCATCGCCCTCGCCGTGCTGCTGGGCAAGGGGCCCGATCGCGGTCTCGAACTGCAGCGCCCGCAACCGCTGAACCCGGCCAGCCTGAGCCTGCCCTCGGTGCTCCCGGCGGAACTGCTCGGCCGCCGCGCCGACATCGTTGCCGCGCGCTGGCGGGTCGAGGCGGCGCGCCGCAACATCGACTCGGCGAAGACCGAGTTCTATCCCAACCTCAATCTCGGCGCGATGGCCGGCCTCGCCGCCCTGCACACCAGCGACGTGTTGCAGGCGCCGAGCCGCTTCTTCCAGGTGGCGCCGGCGATCTCCCTGCCGATCTTCGACGGTGGCCGCCGCCGCGCCAACCTGGCCGAACGCGACGCCGACTACGACCTGGCCGTCGGCCAGTACAACAAGACGCTGGTCCAGGCCCTCGGCGAGGTCAGCGACGACCTCGGCAAGTTGCGCTCCCTGGAGCAGCAGGTGATCGACCAGCGCCAGGCCCGCAATATCGCCAGGTCCAACTTCGACCTGGCCATGCGTCGCTACGGCGAAGGCGTCGGCAGCTACCTCGACGCCCTCAGCGTGCAACAGCAACTGCTGGTCGCCGAACGCCAGCTGGCCAGCCTGGAGAGCCAGCAGATCGATCTTTCCGTCCAGCTGGTCCAGGCCCTGGGCGGCGGTTTCCAACCCGATTCCCGCTCCGCTGCGCTCGCTACCGCGAAAGCGCCGGCAGAATGAACGAGGCACCCACCATGACTACCGCCAACAGCGAAACCCCCGCCGGCAACCCGAAGCGCAAGCGCTGGTTGCTGATCCTGCTCGCCGTGATCGTCCTCGCCACCCTGGCCAGCGTGGCCTGGGAGTTCTTCTACGGCCGCTGGCACGAGGACACCGACGACGCCTACATCAACGGCAACGTGGTACAGATCACCCCGCAGATCGTCGGCACCGTGGTCAGCATCGGCGCCGACGACGGCGACCTGGTGCGCAAGGGCCAGGAACTGGTCAGGTTCGATCCCAGCGACGCCGACATCGCCCTCCAGCGCGCCGAGGCCAACCTGGCCCACACCGTGCGCCAGGTACGCGGGCTGTTCAGCAACGTCGACGGCTATCGCGCCGAGGTCGCCACCCGCAAGGTCGCGCTGGCCAAGGCCGAGGCCGACTACAAGCGGCGCAAGAACCTCGCCGACGACGGCGCCATTTCCCAGGAGGAACTGGCCCACGCCCGCGACGCGCTGGACAGCGCGAAAGCCTCGCTGACCAGCTCGGAACAGCAGTTGAACACCAATCGAGCGCTGGTCGACGACACCCAGATCACCTCCCATCCGGACGTCAAGGCCGCCGCCGCGCAACTGCGCCAGGCCTACCTGGACGACGCCCGTTCGACCATCGTCGCGCCGGTCACCGGCTACGTCGCCAAGCGCAGCGTACAGGTCGGCCAGCGCGTGCAACCGGGCAATGCGCTGATGGCCGTGGTCCCGCTGGACCAGATCTGGATCGACGCCAACTTCAAGGAAACCCAGCTCAAGCACATGCGTATCGGCCAGCCGGTGGAGATCCGCTCCGACCTCTACGGCAGCGACGTGCGCTACAGCGGCACCGTCGACAGCCTCGGCGTGGGCACCGGCAGCGCGTTCTCCCTGCTGCCGGCGCAGAACGCCACCGGCAACTGGATCAAGATCGTCCAGCGGGTGCCGGTGCGCATCCATATCGATCCGCAAGAATTGCAGAAGCATCCGCTGCGCATCGGCCTGTCGATGGACGTCAAGGTCGACCTGCACGACCAGAGCGGCCCGGCCCTGGCCCTGCAGCCACCGCGCGAAGCGCTGTTCTCCACCGATGTCTACCAGCAGCAACTGGCCTCGGCCGACAAGCTGATCGAACGCCTGATCGAAGCCAACCTCGCCGAAGACCACGGCAAGACCGCCCAGCGTTGAGCCCGCCAGCATGAGCGAAAGCAGCAGCTTCTCCCCGCCCAGCCTGGTGATGGCGACCATCGGCCTGTCCCTGGCGACTTTCATGCAGGTGCTCGATACCACCATCGCCAACGTCGCCCTGCCGACCATCTCCGGTAACCTCGGGGTGAGTTCGGAACAGGGCACCTGGGTGATCACCTCGTTCGCCGTGAGCAACGCCATCGCCCTGCCGCTGACCGGCTGGCTGGCCCGGCGGGTCGGCGAGGTGCGCCTGTTCATCGCCGCCGCGCTGCTGTTCGTACTCGCCTCGTTCCTCTGCGGCATCGCCCAGTCGATGCCTTCTCTGGTCGGCTTCCGCGCCTTGCAGGGCTTCGTCGCCGGGCCGCTGTATCCGATCACCCAGACCCTGCTGATCTCCATCTACCCACCGGCGAAGCGCGGCATGGCCCTGGCCCTGCTGGCGATGGTCACGGTGGTGGCGCCGATCGCCGGGCCGATCCTCGGCGGCTGGATCACCGACGACTACAGCTGGCCGTGGATCTTCTTCATCAACGTGCCGGTCGGCCTGTTCGCCGCTTTCGTCGTCTACCAGCAACTGAAGGCACGCCCGGTGGTGATCAAGAAGGCGCCGATGGACTACGTCGGCCTGATCGCCCTGGTGATCGGCGTCGGCGCCCTGCAGATCGTCCTCGACAAGGGCAACGACCTGGACTGGTTCGAGTCGAACTTCATCGTCGGCGGCGCGCTGATCGCGGCGATCGCCCTGGCCTTCTTCATCATCTGGGAATTCACCGACCGCCATCCGATCGTCAACCTGCGCCTGTTCGCCCACCGCAACTTCGCCGCCGGCACCCTGGCGCTGGTGCTGGGCTATGCCGCATTCTTCGGCATCAACCTGCTGCTCCCGCAATGGCTACAGACCCAGATGGGCTACACCGCCACCTGGGCCGGGCTGGCCGCCGCGCCAATCGGCATCCTCCCGGTGTTCCTCTCGCCGCTGGTCGGCCGCTACGCCAACCATTTCGACCTGCGCATACTCGCCGGCCTGTCGTTCCTGGCGATGGCCATCACCTGCTTCATGCGCGCCAACTTCACCACCGAGGTCGACTACCAGCACATCGCCATCGTGCAGTTGATCATGGGGCTCGGCGTGGCGTTCTTCTTCATGCCGATCCTGAGCATCCTGCTCTCCGACCTGCCCCCCGACCAGATCGCCGACGGCTCCGGACTGGCCACCTTCCTGCGCACCCTCGGCGGCAGCTTCGCCGCCTCGCTGACCACCTGGATCTGGAACCGCCGCGCCACCCAGCACCACGCCTACCTCAGCGAAAACATCAGCCTCTACGACCCGGCCACCCACGAAACCCTCGCCCAGCTCGGCGGCAACACCCAGGCGAACGCGGCGCTGCTCGACCGGATGGTGCAGAGCCAGGCCTACATGATGTCCACCATCGACTACTTCACCATGCTCGGCTGGCTGTTCCTCGCCCTGCTGGTGATCATCTGGCTGGCCCGCCCGCCGTTCGGCGCCAAGCCCGGCGCGGCCGCCTCCGGGCACTGAGGACGAACGGCATTCGGGCAGGAAAATCAGTGGTTTACTCCTGGCGGCGGCTGGCTATAATGTCGCCCTCTTCGCCGGTATAGCTCAGCTGGTAGAGCAACTGACTTGTAATCAGTAGGTCCCGGGTTCGACTCCTGGTGCCGGCACCACGAATCCCCGAAAAGCCCCGCCTCGCGCGGGGCTTTTTGTTTTATCCTGCTTCCTTTCTACCCAGTGATGGCACTTCGAATAGAATGCCGGGTCAGATGCACCTACCAGATCTGGGGTTGGCAGGATCGCCATTTTTCCCGTACTAATCGTCGTCTTCACGATCGATTGGTACACCTTGGCGGGACGTGTCGAAGCAGCCCTACGGACAACCACTGCTTGAACAAGGTATGACTCATGACGATTCTCGTGACCGGCAGCGCCGGCTTCATCGGCGCCAATTTCGTGCTCGACTGGCTGGCCCTGCATGACGAGCCGGTGGTCAGCCTCGACAAGCTCACCTACGCCGGCAACCGGCAGAACCTCGCCAGCCTCGACGGCGACGCCCGGCACACCTTCGTCGCCGGCGATATCGGCGATAGCCAGCTGGTAGCCCGCCTGCTCGCCGAGCACCAGCCGCGGGCGATCCTCAACTTCGCCGCGGAATCTCATGTGGACCGCTCGATCCACGGCCCCGAGGACTTCATCCAGACCAACATCGTCGGCACCTTCCGCCTGCTGGAAGAAGTGCGCGCCTACTGGGGCGCGCTGGAGCCGGAAGCGAAGGCGGCATTCCGCTTCCTCCACGTCTCCACCGACGAAGTCTATGGCTCGCTGGCACCGAGCGATCCGGCCTTCACCGAGAACAACCGCTACGAGCCGAACAGTCCCTACTCGGCGTCCAAGGCGGCCTCCGACCACCTGGTGCGGGCCTATCACCACACCTACGGGCTGCCGGTGCTGACCACCAACTGCTCGAACAACTACGGCCCGTACCACTTCCCGGAAAAGCTCATCCCACTGGTGATCCACAACGCCCTGGCCGGCAAGCCGCTGCCGATCTACGGCGACGGCCAGCAGATCCGCGACTGGCTCTACGTCAAGGACCATTGCAGCGCCATCCGCCGGGTCCTCGAAGCCGGGCAACTGGGCGAGACCTACAATGTCGGCGGCTGGAACGAAAAGGCCAACCTCGACGTGGTCGAGACCCTCTGCGCCATCCTCGACCAGGAGCAGCCGCGCGCCGACGGCCGCAGCTATCGCGAGCAGATCACCTTCGTCAAGGATCGTCCGGGCCATGATCGCCGCTACGCCATCGATGCCACGCGCCTGGAGCGCGAGCTGGGCTGGAAGCCGGCGGAAACCTTCGAGACCGGCATCCGCAAGACCGTGCGCTGGTACCTGGACAACCAGGACTGGGTGGCCAACGTAACCAGCGGTGCCTACCGCGAGTGGGTGGGTAAGCAGTACGCATGAACCGGATCCTTCTCCTCGGCGCCAACGGCCAGGTCGGCTGGGAGCTGCAGCGCGCCCTGGCGCCGCTGGGCGAACTGCTGGTCTGCGACCGCCGGCGCGCCGATCTCGCCGACCCCGAAGGCCTGGCGCGACTGGTTCGCGCCGAGCGGCCGCAGTTCATCGTCAACGCCGGCGCCTACACCGCGGTGGACAAGGCCGAGAGCGATGCCGACAACGCCCGCCTGATCAATGCCCGCGCCGTCGCGGTACTGGCCGAGGAGGCCGCGGCCTGCGGCGCCTGGCTGGTGCATTACTCCACCGACTACGTGTTCGACGGCGCGGGCAGCGCGCCTTTCGCCGAGGACGCGCCGACCGGCCCGCTGAGCGTCTACGGGCAGACCAAGCTGGAAGGCGAGCAGGCCATCCGCGCCAGCGGCTGCCGCCACCTGATCTTCCGCACCAGTTGGGTCTACGCCGCGCGCGGCGGGAACTTCGCCAAGACCATGCTGCGCCTGGCCGGGCAACGCGACGAACTCAAGGTCGTGGCCGACCAGTTCGGCGCGCCGACCAGCGCCGAGCTGATCGCCGACGTCACCGCCCAGGCCCTGCAGCGTCTGCGCTGGGATGCCGAGCTGGCAGCACGGGCCAGCGGCACCTACCACCTGGTCGCCAGCGGCGAGACGTCCTGGCACCTCTATGCGCGCTTCGTCATCGAACAGGCGCTGGAGCGGGGCTGGGAATTGCAGGCGACGCCGCAGCGGGTCCTGCCGATTGCCACCGAGGATTACCCGGTGCCGGCGAAGCGCCCGGCCAATTCGCGCCTCGACAACCACAAGCTGCAACAGGTCTTCGGCCTGGTACTGCCCGACTGGCGCTACCATGCCGGACGCATGATCCAGGAACTGAGCGAGCAGGGACCACTATGAAACGCAAGGGCATCATCCTCGCCGGAGGCTCGGGCACCCGCCTGCACCCGGCAACGCTGGCCATCTCCAAGCAGCTGCTGCCGGTGTACGACAAGCCGATGATCTACTACCCGCTCAGTACCCTGATGCTGGCGGGCATCCGCGAGATACTGATCATCTCGACCCCACAGGACACCCCACGCTTCCAGCAGTTGCTGGGCGACGGTTCGAACTGGGGCCTGGACCTGCAATATGCCGTGCAACCGTCGCCGGACGGCCTGGCCCAGGCCTTCCTGATCGGCGAGTCGTTCATCGGCAACGACCTCAGCGCGCTGGTCCTGGGCGACAACCTCTATTACGGCCACGACTTCCACGAGTTGCTCGGCAGCGCTTCGCAGCGCCAGACCGGCGCCAGCGTCTTCGCCTACCACGTGCTGGACCCGGAGCGCTACGGCGTGGTCGAGTTCGACCAGGGCGGCAAGGCCATCAGCCTGGAAGAGAAGCCACTGAAGCCGAAGTCGAACTACGCGGTCACCGGCCTGTATTTCTACGACCAGCAGGTGGTGGACATCGCGAGGGACCTGAAGCCTTCGCCGCGCGGCGAGCTGGAGATCACCGACGTCAACCGCGCCTACCTGGAGCGCGGCCAGCTCAGCGTGGAGATCATGGGCCGCGGCTACGCCTGGCTGGATACCGGCACCCACGATTCGCTGCTCGAGGCCGGCCAGTTCATCGCCACCCTGGAGAACCGCCAGGGACTCAAGGTGGCCTGCCCGGAAGAGATCGCCTACCGGCAGAAGTGGATCGACGCCGCGCAACTGGAAAAACTCGCCGCGCCGCTGGCCAAGAACGGCTACGGCCAATACCTCAAGCGCCTGCTGACCGAGACCGTGTACTGATGAAAGCGACCCGCCTGGCAATCCCCGACGTCATCCTCTTCGAACCCCGGGTGTTCGGCGACGATCGCGGATTCTTCTTCGAAAGCTACAACCAGCGCGCCTTCGAGGAGGCCTGCGGTCATCCGGTCAGCTTCGTCCAGGACAACCATTCGCGTTCCGCCCGTGGCGTCCTCCGCGGCCTGCACTACCAGATCCGGCAAGCCCAGGGAAAACTGGTGCGCGCCACCCTCGGCGAGGTATTCGACGTGGCCGTCGACCTGCGTCGCGGCTCGCCGACCTTCGGCCAGTGGGTAGGCGAACGCCTGAGCGCGGAGAACAAGCGCCAGATGTGGATTCCGGCCGGCTTCGCGCACGGCTTCGTGGTGCTCAGCGAATACGCCGAGTTCCTCTACAAGACCACCGACTTCTGGGCGCCGGAACACGAACGCTGCATCGTCTGGAACGATCCCGAGCTGAAGATCGACTGGCCGCTGCAGGATGCCCCCCTGCTTTCGGAGAAGGACCGCCAGGGCAAGGCATTCGCCGACGCCGACTGCTTCCCCTGAACGGCAGGGAGCGACCGGCCTCGGCGCAAGGCGTGATAATTTAGGGCATCCCGTCCGGGATGCCCCGGATACTCGCAGCCACGGCAGGTTCGTTCGTCTTGAAAGCCTATTTCCATCGCTGGCGCTCGCTGGTCATCCTCGCCCTGCTTCTCGCGCCGCTGCTCTGGCCCCTGCAATATTTCGCCGAGCGCTACTACAGCGAGCAGTTGGCCGAGCAGAACCGCCAGACGCTCGACCTCTACGTCGCCAATCTGCTCGGTACGCTGCGCCGCTACGAAGAACTGCCGCAGATCCTCGGCGGCCTGCCGGTGCTGCGCCAGGCCCTGCAACAACCTGGCGACCCGTTGCTGCAGAAGATCGCCAACGAGGCGCTGGCCGACATCCGCCGACGCACCGGCGCCGACGTGATCTACCTGCTGCAACCGGACGGCACCACCCAGGTCGCCTCCAACTGGGCCCAGGCGGACAGTTTCGTCCACCGCAACTTCGCCTTCCGCCCCTATTATCGCGAGGCCATGCAGGGCCGCCTGGCGCGCTTCTTCGGCCTGGGCACCACCTCGATCAAGCGCGGCTACTACTTCGCCAGTGCGGTGAAGGAAGGCTCGCGGATCATCGGCGTGCTGGTGGTGAAGGTCGATCTCGAACACATCGAACGGCTCTGGGGCAATTCCCCGGAGCAACTGCTGGTGATAGACAACTACGGCGTGGTGATCCTCTCCTCGCGCGAGGATTGGCGCTTCCATGCCAGTCGGCCGCTGAGCGCGGCGGAGCGCGACGAGATCCACGCCAACATCCCCTACCCGGTGCAGGACCCGAAGCCCCTGCGCCTGCAGCAGAGCGCCTGGCTCAGCCAGAGCCGGACGCTACCGGAAACCGGCTGGACGGTGAGCATCTACGCCCCCCGCACACTCATCGAACGGCCGGTGCGCAGCGTCCTGCTGATCGGCGGCGCGACCCTGCTCGCCCTGCTCCTGCTGCTTACCCTGCTGACCCTCAGCCGCCGTCACTACCTGGACCGCATCGCTCTCGAGGCCGAGGCCAAGCGCCAGTTGGAAGAGCGCGTACTGGAACGCACCCGCGAGCTGGAGAACGCCAACGCGCAGTTGCAGCAGGAAGTCCACGAACGCGAGCAGGCCCAGCGCGAGCTGATGCGCGCCCAGGACGAAGTGGTCCAGGCCGGCAAGCTCACGGCCCTCGGCACCATGTCGGCGAGCATCAGCCACGAACTCAACCAGCCGCTGGCGGCGATCCGCAGCTACGCCGACAACGCCCGGGTGCTGCTCGACCACCAGCGCACCGAAGACGCCCGCGGCAATCTCGAGCAGATCAGCGACCTCACCACCCGCATGGCCTCGATCATCGCCCACCTCAAGGCCTATGCTCGCGGTGCGCGCCGGGCGCCGGAGAACGTGCAGCTGCAGCCGGCGATCGAGGACGCCCTGTCGATGCTCGCCAGTCGGCGGCGGGCGATGAACGTCGAACTGCTGCGCGACGTGCCGGACGCCCCGCTGTGGGTCCAGGCCGGCGAGACCCGCTTGCGGCAGATCCTCGGCAACCTGCTCACCAATGCCCTCGACGCGCTCGCCGAGAAAGCTCCGCCACGGCGCCTGT
Source organism: Pseudomonas sp. HMSC057H01 (assembly GCF_001836405.1). Classification (NCBI taxonomy): domain Bacteria; kingdom Pseudomonadati; phylum Pseudomonadota; class Gammaproteobacteria; order Pseudomonadales; family Pseudomonadaceae; genus Pseudomonas; species Pseudomonas sp. HMSC057H01. The sequence goes on from NZ_KV828508.1 coordinate 88,356, forward strand.
GGGTGATCGCCAGCCAGGACCAGCACGGCGTGATCCTGACCCTGCGCGACAACGGCCCGGGGTTTTCCGAGGACGCCCTGGCCCACGCCCACGAACCCTTCTTCACCACCAAGACCACCGCCAAAGGGCTCGGCCTCGGCCTGGCCATCTGCGATAACCTATTGCGCGCCCTCGGCGGCCGCCTGGAAATGGGCAACCATCTCGAAGGCGGCGCCGTGGTGCGCCTGCACTTGCTGCCGGGAGTTCCCGGCGTCGCCGCCATGCCCCAGGAGGAAACCCGCGCATGAGTCCCTTCGCGCCATTCGATGCCCAGACCCAGGTCCTGCTGATCGACGACGATCCGCACCTGCGCCAGGCCCTGCGCCAGACGCTCGACCTCGCCGGGCTCAAGGTCGCGACCCTGGACGACGCGCGCCAGCTGGATACCGCGCAGTGCAAGGACTGGCCCGGGGTGGTGGTCAGCGACATCCGCATGCCCGGCATCGATGGCATGGAACTGCTCCGCCAATTGCACGAACAGGACGCCGACCTGCCGGTGATCCTGATCACCGGCCACGGCGACGTGCCGCTGGCGGTCCAGGCCATGCGCGGCGGCGCCTACGACTTCCTGGAAAAGCCCTTTCCCAGCGACGCCCTGCTCGACAGCGTGCGCCGCGCCCTGGAGGTGCGCCGGCTGGTCCTGGAGAACCGCACCCTGCGCCTGGCCCTGGCCGAACGCCACGAACTGCATGGGCGCCTGATCGGACGCTCGGCCGGCATGCAGCGCCTGCGCGAGCAGGTCGGCTCGCTGGCGGCGATCCAGGCCGACGTGCTGGTCCTTGGCGAAACCGGCGCCGGCAAGGAGGTGGTCGCGCGGGCCCTGCATGACCTGTCGAGCCGACGCGACGGACCGTTCGTCGCGATCAACGCCGGCGCTCTCGCCGAATCGGTGGTGGAAAGCGAACTGTTCGGCCACGAGGCCGGCGCCTTCACCGGCGCGCAGAAGCGCCGCATCGGCAAGTTCGAGTACGCCAATGGCGGCACCCTGTTCCTCGACGAGATCGAGAGCATGAGCCTGGACGTGCAGGTCAAGCTGTTGCGCCTGCTGCAGGAACGGGTAGTCGAGCGGCTCGGCTCCAACCAGCTGATCCCGCTGGATATCCGCATCATCGCGGCAACCAAGGAAGACCTGCGCCAGGCCGCCGACCAGGGCCGCTTCCGCGCCGACCTCTATTACCGCCTCAACGTCGCCAGCTTGCGCATCCCACCGCTGCGCGAGCGCGGCGAGGACATCCCGCTGCTGTTCCGCCATTTCGCCGAAGCCGGCGCCATGCGCCATGGCCTGACGCCACGCGAACTGGACGCCGGCCAGTCGGCGCGCCTGCTGGCCTACGACTGGCCGGGCAACGTGCGCGAATTGCAGAACGCCGCCGAGCGCTTCGCCCTGGGCCTCGGCCTGAGCCTGGACGACGGAGTCCTGCCCGACGCCGCCGACGAGCCGCACAACCTCAGCGCCAAGGTCGAGGCCTTCGAACGCTCGCTGATCGCCGCCGAGCTGGAACGCCCGCACAATTCGCTGCGTAGCGTCGCCGAGGCCCTCGGTATCCCGCGCAAGACCCTGCACGACAAGCTGCGCAAGCACGGCCTGCCGTTCAACACGCCTGGCGAGAATCCGCCAGATGATGGCGAATGAATGGCGGAATACCGCCAGCCGTTCGCCATTCGCGCCCGCAGCATCTCCCCTGCACGCCCTTGCCCGACTGGCACAGGGCTTGCTCACTGCTTCCCGAGCGTTCCAACAAGCAGAAGACCAGGCGCTTTTCCGATTCACGCAGCATCTGCCGCTGCGCTGCCTAGACTTCCCTTGTTCGGCCACGCCGAGAGGACATCTGTCCTCTTCATAAAAGACAGACAAGAACAAAGAGGAAGTCTCATGCTCAAGCACACCGCGAAGGCGCTCGTCTGCGCACTTTCCCTGACCGTCGCCGGAATCGTCCAGGCGGCCGACCCGATCGTCATCAAGTTCTCCCACGTCGTCGCCGAGCACACGCCCAAGGGCCAGGGCGCGCTGCTGTTCAAGAAACTGGTGGAGGAACGCCTACCGGGCAAGGTCAAGGTGGAGGTCTACCCGAACTCGTCGCTGTTCGGCGACGGCAAGGAAATGGAGGCCCTGCTGCTAGGCGACGTGCAGATCATCGCGCCGTCGCTGGCCAAGTTCGAGCAGTACACCAAGAAACTGCAGATCTTCGACCTGCCGTTCCTGTTCGACAACATCCAGGCGGTCGACCGCTTCCAGCAGAGCCCGCAGGGCAAGGAGCTGCTGACCTCGATGCAGGACAAGGGCATCACCGGCCTCGGCTACTGGCACAACGGGATGAAGCAACTGTCCGCCAACAAGCCCCTGCGCGAGCCGAAGGACGCCCGCGGCCTGAAGTTCCGCGTGCAGGCCTCCAAGGTGCTCGAGGAACAGTTCAAGGCGGTGCGCGCCAACCCGCGCAAGATGAGCTTCGCCGAGGTCTACCAGGGCCTGCAGACCGGCGTGGTCAACGGTACCGAGAACCCCTGGTCGAACATCTACTCGCAGAAGATGCACGAAGTGCAGAAGTACATCACCGAATCCGACCACGGCGTGCTGGACTACATGGTGATCACCAACACCAAGTTCTGGAACGGCCTGCCGGAAGACGTGCGCGGCGTTCTGGCCAAGACCATGGACGAGGTGACCGTGGAGGTGAACAAGCAGGCCGAGGCGCTCAACCAGGGCGACAAGCAGCGCATCGTCGAGGCCAAGACCAGCGAGATCATCGAACTCACTCCCGAACAGCGGGCCGAATGGCGCAAGGCCATGCAGCCGGTGTGGAAGAAGTTCGAAGGTGAGATCGGCGCCGACCTGATCAAGGCCGCCGAAGCCGCCAACCAGGCTCAATAAGAAGAAGAGGGAAAGCCCATGCACGCGCTCGCGCGCGTCTGGGCGCGCCTGGAGGAAGGCCTGATCGCCTTCCTCCTCGCCGCCATGACGCTGGTTACCTTCGTTTATGTGGTCCTCAACAACCTCTACACGCTGTTCTACGATCTCGCCGACCTCTGGGAGGGCGGCAACGAGACGCTGCTCGCCATCGGCGACGCCATCCTCAGCCTGGCCCAGGAGATGACCTGGAGTAACGCCCTGACCAAGGCCCTGTTCGCCTGGCTGATCTTCCTCGGCATCGCCTACGGCGTA
>NZ_KV828508.1:91654-140438 GCF_001836405.1 Pseudomonas sp. HMSC057H01
TCCTCGGCATCGCCTACGGCGTACGCACCGCCGGGCACCTCGGCGTGGACGTGCTGGTGAAGCTGGCTTCGCGGCCGGTACAGCGGGTCCTCGGCGTGATCGCCTGCCTGGCCTGCCTCGGCTACGCCGGCCTGCTCTGCGTGGCCAGCTACGACTGGGTGAAGACCCTGTTCATCGCCGGCATCGGCGCCGAGGACCTCGACCACTTCGGCATCCGCCAATGGCACATCGGCCTGATCGTGCCGGTCGGTTTCGCCCTGGTGTTCATCCGTTTCGCCGAGATCCTCGTGCGCATCCTGCGCAACCGTCAGACCGGCCTGGGCCTGGCCGACGAGGCCGCCGACGCGCTGAAGCTGACCGAGCACGAGGAGCCGAAAGCATGACCATCCTGTTCCTCTTCCTGCTGCTGTTCCTGCTGATGTTCATCGGCGTGCCGATCGCCGTCTCCCTGGGGCTCTCCGGTGCGCTGACGATCCTCCTGTTCAGCCCGGACTCGGTACGCTCGCTGGCGATCAAGCTGTTCGAGACCTCCGAGGCCTACACCCTGCTGGCGATCCCGTTCTTCCTGCTCTCCGGCGCGTTCATGACCACCGGCGGGGTGGCGCGGCGCCTGATCGACTTCGCCAACGCCTGCGTCGGGCATATTCGCGGCGGCCTTGCGATCGCCGCGGTGCTCGCCTGCATGCTCTTCGCCGCGCTGTCCGGTTCCTCGCCGGCGACGGTGGCGGCGGTCGGCTCGATCGCCATCGCCGGCATGGTCCGTTCGGGCTACCCACAGGCGTTCGGCGCCGGGATCGTCTGCAACGCCGGCACCCTGGGCATCCTCATCCCACCGTCGATCGTCATGGTGGTCTATGCCGCGGCGACCGAAACCTCGGTCGGCAAGCTGTTCATGGCCGGCGTGGTCCCCGGACTATTGCTGGGCCTGATCCTGATGGTGGTGATCTACATCGTCGCGCGGGTCAAGAAGCTGCCGGCCATGCCGAGAGTCAGCCTTCGCGAATGGATCGCCAGCGCGCGCAAGGCGCTCTGGGGCCTGCTGCTGATGGTGATCATTCTCGGCGGCATCTATTCGGGCGCCTTCACCCCAACCGAGGCTGCCGCCGTCGCGGCCGTGTACTCGGCGTTCGTGGCGCTGTTCGTGTACAAGGACATGCGCCTGAAAGAGTGCCCGAAGGTGCTGCTGGAGTCCGGCAAGCTGACCATCATGCTGATGTTCATCATCGCCAACGCCATGCTCTTCGCCCATGTGCTGACCACCGAGCAGATTCCGCAGAGTATCGCCGCCTGGGTCACCGACCTCGGGCTGTCGCCGTGGATGTTCCTGCTGGTGGTGAACATCGTGCTGCTGATCGCCGGCAACTTCATGGAGCCCTCGGCGATCATCCTGATCCTGGCACCGATCTTCTTCCCCATCGCCATGGAGCTGGGTATCGATCCGATCCACCTCGGCATCATCATGGTGGTGAACATGGAGATCGGCCTGATCACCCCGCCGGTCGGCCTCAACCTGTTCGTCACCTCGGCGGTCACCGGCATGCCGCTGGGCGCGACCATCCGCGCGGCGCTGCCGTGGCTGATGATCCTGCTGGTGTTCCTGATCATCGTGACCTACATCCCGGCGGTATCCATGGCATTGCCGAACTGGCTGGGGATGAGCTGACGGAACGGTAACGACGGCGGAAAACCCCGCCCTGTGCTCGGGCCTTCGGCAAAAATCCGCTTATGCCGTGGGCCCGTGCCCCGCAGTTGACGGGCCGGGCCACCTGTCGATGGCTGGCACGCCGCTTGCTCAATCGCTCGCAGTGCCCCTGGCACCGGCTTTCGGTTCGCCCGGCGAACCGCGCCCTTCGGCCACGAACCGGATGGCGGCCCCTTCCCCTGTGCCGACGTGCGCCAGCACGCGCGGCGGGTGGGCGGCGATCCCGTCCCCCCAGCGGTCTTCATACCCTGAAGTCCAAATGAAGAAGCCCGGCGAACGCCGGGCTTCTTCATTTCTGTCCTTGTGCTTTTTCGTTCTTTGATGAGAGCGGAAAATTATTTTTACTTATAAATAAAAAAGCACCTACACCGAAATACTGAAACACTTCTCTGGCAAACCGTGGCGGTTTTTCGGCGGACCGCCAACAAGCTGGCGAGCCCCCCTCCAAAAGTCAGAATACCGTCTCGCGAAATTCATTGATCGGCATCAACGATCCGGCTTGATCCGCGGCTTATAGCCCGATTTCGAGCAATTTCAAGCTTTCCCCGTAGCGGATGGCAAGACTTCCCCTATCACATGAAAAAACCGCCCTATTCCGGGCAGGTCTTAGATTCCTCTTCTATCTTTGGCACTCGCGACTTACAGGAATGCGTCATCTAATTACTTTGAGTAGGAAGCTATTGACGTGGATCAGCATTCAACAATAGCCGCTGCCGCCTAATGGCTTCACTCTCAATTCCTATAGGGAGATTCCGAAAATGTCCCAAGAATCCAGCCAAAAACTCCGACTAGGAGCGCTAACGGCTCTGGTTGTCGGCTCGATGATCGGAGGGGGCATCTTCTCCCTTCCGCAAAACATGGCAGCCAGCGCCGACGTCGGCGCCGTCCTGATCGGATGGGCGATCACCGCCGTCGGCATGCTCACCCTCGCTTTCGTCTTCCAGACCCTCGCCAACCGCAAGCCCGAACTCGACGGCGGCGTGTACGCCTACGCCAAGGCCGGCTTCGGCGACTACATGGGTTTCTCCTCGGCCTGGGGCTACTGGATCAGCGCCTGGCTGGGCAACGTCGGCTACTTCGTCCTGTTGTTCAGCACCCTCGGCTACTTCTTCCCGATCTTCGGCAAGGGCGACACCGTCGCCGCGATCGTCTGCGCCTCGGTCCTGCTCTGGGCCCTGCATTTCCTGGTGCTGCGCGGGATCAAGGAGGCGGCGTTCATCAACACCGTCACCACCGTGGCCAAGATCGTGCCGCTGTTCCTGTTCATCCTGATCTGCCTGTTCGCCTTCAAGCTGGACATCTTCACCGCCGACATCTGGGGCAAGAGCAACCCGGACCTGGGCAGCGTGATGAACCAGGTGCGCAACATGATGCTGGTCACCGTCTGGGTGTTCATCGGCATCGAGGGCGCGAGCATCTTCTCCTCCCGCGCGGAAAAACGTTCCGACGTCGGCAAGGCCACCGTGATCGGCTTCATCACCGTCCTGCTCCTGCTGGTGCTGGTCAACGTGCTGTCCATGGGCGTGATGACCCAGCCGGAACTGGCCAAGCTGCAGAACCCGTCGATGGCGCTGGTACTCGAGCATGTGGTCGGCCACTGGGGCGCCGTGCTGATCAGCGTCGGCCTGCTGATCTCGCTGCTGGGCGCGCTGCTCTCCTGGGTGCTGCTGTGCGCCGAGATCATGTTCGCCGCGGCCAAGGACCACACCATGCCGGAGTTCCTGCGCCGCGAGAACGCCAACCAGGTGCCGGCCAACGCCCTGTGGCTGACCAACATCTGCGTACAGGTGTTCCTGGTGGTGGTGTTCTTCACCTCGGGCGACCCGGACGGCATGGACCCGTACACCAAGATGCTGCTCCTGGCCACCTCGATGATCCTGATTCCGTACTTCTGGTCCGCCGCCTATGGCCTGCTGTTGACCCTGAAGGGCGAGACCTACGAGAACGATGCCCGCGAACGCAGCAAGGACCTGGTCATCGCCGGCATCGCTGTGGTCTACGCGGTCTGGCTGCTCTACGCCGGTGGCCTGAAGTACCTGCTGCTGTCCGCCCTGCTGTATGCGCCCGGCGCGATCCTCTTCGCCAAGGCCAAGCACGAGGTCGGCCAGCCGATCTTCACCGGAATCGAAAAACTGATCTTCGCCGCAGTCGTCATTGGCGCCCTGGTGGCTGCCTACGGCCTCTACGACGGTTTCCTCACCCTCTGATTACTCCACTGGAGACGTGAAATGAGCACGGAAAAAACCAAACTTGGCGTCCACTCCGAAGCCGGCAAACTGCGCAAAGTGATGGTCTGCTCGCCCGGACTCGCCCACCAGCGCCTGACCCCTAGCAACTGCGACGAGTTGCTGTTCGACGACGTGATCTGGGTGAACCAGGCCAAGCGCGACCACTTCGACTTCGTCACCAAGATGCGCGAGCGCGGCATCGACGTCCTCGAGATGCACAACCTGCTGACCGAGACCATCCAGAACCCGGAAGCGCTGAAGTGGATCCTCGATCGCAAGATCACCGCCGACAGCGTCGGCCTGGGCCTGACCAGCGAGCTGCGCTCCTGGCTGGAGAGCCTGGAGCCGCGCAAGCTGGCCGAGTACCTGATCGGCGGCGTCGCCGCTGACGACCTGCCCGCCAGCGAAGGCGCCAACATCCTCAAGATGTACCGCGAGTACCTGGGCCATTCCAGCTTCCTGCTGCCGCCGTTGCCGAACACCCAGTTCACCCGCGACACCACTTGCTGGATCTACGGCGGCGTGACCCTGAACCCGATGTACTGGCCGGCGCGACGACAGGAAACCCTGCTGACCACCGCCATCTACAAGTTCCACCCCGAGTTCGCCAACGCCGAATTCGAGATCTGGTACGGCGACCCGGACAAGGACCACGGCTCCTCGACCCTGGAAGGCGGCGACGTGATGCCAATCGGTAACGGCGTGGTCCTGATCGGCATGGGCGAGCGCTCCTCGCGCCAGGCCATCGGTCAGGTCGCCCAGTCGCTGTTCGCCAAGGGCGCCGCCGAGCGGGTGATCGTCGCCGGCCTGCCGAAGTCCCGCGCCGCGATGCACCTGGACACCGTGTTCAGCTTCTGCGACCGCGACCTGGTCACGGTCTTCCCGGAAGTGGTCAAGGAAATCGTGCCCTTCAGCCTGCGCCCCGATCCGAGCAGCCCCTACGGCATGAACATCCGTCGCGAGGAGAAAACCTTCCTCGAAGTGGTCGCCGAATCCCTCGGCCTGAAGAAACTGCGCGTGGTCGAGACCGGCGGCAACAGCTTCGCCGCCGAGCGCGAGCAATGGGACGACGGTAACAACGTGGTCTGCCTGGAGCCGGGCGTGGTAGTCGGCTACGACCGCAACACCTACACCAACACCCTGCTGCGCAAGGCCGGCGTCGAGGTCATCACCATCAGCGCCAGCGAACTGGGTCGCGGTCGCGGCGGCGGCCACTGCATGACCTGCCCGATCATCCGCGACCCGATCGACTACTGACAGACAACCCTCTCTCGAGCTGAACGGCGGCGTCCCCAGGAGGGGCGCCGCCCACCGACTTCCCACAAGGAGATCAATCATGGCTTTCAACATGCACAACCGTAACCTGCTCAGCCTGATGCACCACAGCACCCGCGAGCTGCGTTACCTGCTCGACCTGTCCCGCGATCTCAAGCGCGCCAAGTACACCGGCACCGAGCAGCAGCACCTGCAACGCAAGAACATCGCCCTGATCTTCGAGAAGACCTCCACCCGCACCCGCTGCGCCTTCGAGGTGGCCGCCTACGACCAGGGCGCCAACGTCACCTACATCGACCCGAACTCCTCGCAGATCGGCCACAAGGAGAGCATGAAGGACACCGCGCGGGTCCTCGGCCGGATGTACGACGCCATCGAGTACCGCGGCTTCAAGCAGGAAATCGTCGAGGAACTCGCGAAGTTCGCCGGCGTTCCGGTGTTCAACGGCCTGACCGACGAATACCACCCGACCCAGATGCTCGCCGACGTGCTGACCATGCGCGAGCACAGCGACAAGCCGCTGCACGACATCAGCTACGCCTACCTGGGCGACGCGCGCAACAACATGGGCAACTCCCTGCTGCTGATCGGCGCCAAGCTCGGCATGGACGTACGCATCGCCGCACCGAAGGCGCTCTGGCCGCACGACGAGTTCGTCGCCCAGTGCAAGAAATTCGCCGAGGAAAGCGGCGCCAAGCTGACCCTCACCGAGGATCCGAAGGAAGCCGTGAAGGGCGTGGACTTCGTCCACACCGACGTCTGGGTGTCGATGGGCGAGCCGGTGGAAGCCTGGGGCGAGCGGATCAAGGAACTGCTGCCCTACCAGGTCAACATGGAGATCATGAAGGCCACCGGCAACCCGCGGGCCAAGTTCATGCACTGCCTGCCGGCGTTCCACAACAGCGAGACCAAGGTCGGCAAGCAGATCGCCGAGCAGTATCCGAACCTGGCCAACGGCATCGAGGTGACCGAGGACGTCTTCGAGTCGCCCTACAACATCGCCTTCGAGCAGGCCGAGAACCGCATGCACACCATCAAGGCGATCCTCGTCTCGACCCTCGCCGACATCTGACCGCGCTCCTGCGCCCCGGCCCACGCGGCCGGGCGCAGCCGCCTTCCGGAGGTAACCTATATGCGTATCGTCGTCGCATTGGGCGGTAATGCCCTGCTACGCCGTGGCGAACCCATGACCGCGGACAACCAGCGGGAAAACGTGCGGATCGCCGCCGAACAGATCGCCAAGGTGGCGCCCGGCAACGAGCTGGTGATCGCCCACGGCAACGGCCCCCAGGTCGGCCTGCTGGCCCTCCAGGGGGCCGCCTACGACCAGGTCTCGCCCTACCCGCTGGACGTCCTCGGCGCGGAAACCGAGGGCATGATCGGCTACATGATCGAACAGGAGATGGGCAACCTGCTGCCGTTCGAAGTGCCGTTCGCCACCATCCTCACCCAGGTCGAGGTGGACGGTAAAGATCCGGCGTTCCAGAACCCGACCAAGCCGATCGGCCCGGTCTACTCCAGGGAAGAAGCCGAGCGCCTGGCCGCCGAGAAGGGCTGGAGCATCGCCCCGGACGGCGACAAGTTCCGCCGCGTGGTGCCCAGCCCGCGGCCGAAGCGGATCTTCGAGATCCGCCCGGTGAAGTGGCTGCTGGAGAAAGGCACCATCGTCATCTGCGCTGGCGGCGGCGGTATCCCGACCATGTACGACGAGGCCGGGAAGAAGCTCAGCGGCGTCGAGGCGGTGATCGACAAGGACCTCTGCTCCTCGCTGCTGGCCCAGGAGCTGGTGGCCGACATCCTGATCATCGCCACCGACGTCGACGCGGCCTACGTCGACTGGGGCAAGCCGACCCAGAAGGCCATCGCCCAGGCCCACCCGGACGAACTGGAGCGCCTCGGCTTCGCCGCCGGCTCCATGGGACCGAAGGTCCAGGCCGCCATCGAGTTCGCCCGCGCCACCGGCAAGGACGCGGTGATCGGTTCGCTCGCGGACATCGTCGCGATCACCGAGGGCAAGGCGGGAACACGGGTCAGCACGCGCAAGGCGGGCATCGAGTACCGCTGATACCCCCCAGGGCCGCTTCGCGGCCCTTCTTCATTCTCCTCCGCCGGCATCGGGCGAAGGGCGGATAGCGCCACGCGTCATCCGCCGCCTCCGCAAACGCCCCAGCGCCGCGCCTCTGCGCGCGGACTTTCAAGCAAGTCCCGCAACACTCGCCCACGCACCACCTCTGCCAACAGCCCGGCCATGGGCGTCAATCCCCCCCACGGCAGACCGCCAGCACTTGTGGAAAGCCCACGCAACGCGGTATTCAGTAGGAAAATACGTGACTCGATAGTCATGATTCACGTCAGCATAGTCACCCTGATCATTTCAACGGCCACTGGCTCGTGCCCAGGTCCGTGAAGCTCGCCTCGCCGACGGGAAAGGCCGCCATCGCCGCCACGCGCTTCCCGCTCCGGACCAGGCAGCAGCCCGGCACGCGAACGACTATTCGAAGGAGTTTCTGAGTGATGTCTCGACTACCGGTCATTGTTGGTTTCGGTGGCTACAACGCAGCAGGCCGTAGTTCCTTCCACCACGGCTTCCGTCGCATGGTCATCGAATCGATGGACCCGCAGGCGCGCCAGGAAACCCTAGCCGGCCTGGCGGTCATGATGAAACTGGTCAAGGCCGAAGGCGGCCGCTACCTGGCCGAAGACGGCACGCCGCTGTCCCCGGAGGACATCGAGCGGCGCTACGCCGAACGCATCTTCGCCTCTACCCTGGTGCGACGCATCGAACCGCGGTACCTCGACCCGGATGCCGTCCACTGGCACAAGGTCCTCGAGCTGTCCCCTGCCGAAGGCCAGGCGCTGACCTTCAAGGCCTCGCCCAAGCAACTGCCCGAGCCGCTGCCGGCCAACTGGTCGATCGCTCCCGCGGAGGATGGCGAGGTACTGGTGAGCATCCACGAGCGCTGCGAGTTCAAGGTCGACAGCTACCGTGCGCTGACGGTGAAGTCCGCTGGCCAGCTGCCCACCGGTTTCGAACCGGGCGAGCTGTACAACTCGCGCTTCCACCCGCGCGGCCTGCAGATGTCGGTGGTCGCCGCGACCGACGCGATCCGCTCCACCGGCATCGACTGGAAGACCATCGTCGACAACGTCCAGCCCGACGAGATCGCGGTGTTCTCCGGCAGCATCATGAGCCAGCTCGACGACAACGGTTTCGGCGGCCTGATGCAATCCCGCCTGAAGGGCCACCGGGTCTCGGCCAAGCAACTGCCGCTGGGCTTCAACAGCATGCCCACCGATTTCATCAATGCCTACGTGCTCGGCAGCGTCGGCATGACCGGCAGCATCACAGGCGCCTGCGCCACCTTCCTCTACAACCTGCAGAAGGGTATCGACGTCATCACCAGCGGCCAGGCCCGGGTGGTCATCGTCGGCAACAGCGAGGCGCCGATCCTGCCGGAGTGCATCGAGGGCTACAGCGCCATGGGCGCACTGGCCACCGAAGAAGGCCTGCGCCTGATCGAAGGCCGCGACGACGTGGACTTCCGCCGCGCCAGCCGGCCGTTCGGCGAGAACTGCGGCTTCACCCTGGCCGAGTCCAGCCAGTACGTAGTGCTGATGGACGACGAACTGGCCCTGCGCCTGGGCGCGGATATCCACGGCGCGGTAACCGACGTGTTCATCAACGCCGACGGTTTCAAGAAGTCCATCTCCGCCCCCGGCCCGGGCAACTACCTGACGGTAGCCAAGGCGGTGGCCAGCGCGGTGCAGATCGTCGGCCTGGACACCGTGCGCCACGCCAGCTTCGTCCACGCCCACGGCTCCAGCACGCCGGCCAACCGGGTCACCGAATCGGAAATCCTCGACCGCGTGGCCAGCGCCTTCGGCATCGACGGCTGGCCGGTCACCGCGGTGAAGGCCTACGTCGGCCACTCCCTGGCCACCGCCAGCGCCGACCAGCTGATCTCCGCCCTAGGCACGTTCAAGTACGGCATCCTCCCTGGGATCAAGACCATCGACAAGGTCGCCGACGACGTCCACCAGCAGCGCCTGAGCATCTCCAATCGCGACATGCGCCAGGACAAGCCGCTGGAGGTATGCTTCATCAACTCCAAGGGCTTCGGCGGCAACAACGCCAGCGGCGTGGTGCTGTCGCCGCGAATCGCCGAGAAGATGCTGCGCAAGCGCCATGGCCAAGCGGCCTTCGCCGCCTACGTCGAGAAGCGCGAGCAGACCCGCGCCGCCGCCCGCGCCTACGACCAGCGCGCGCTGCGGGGCGACCTGGAGATCATCTACAACTTCGGCCAGGACCTGATCGACGAGCACGCCATCGAGGTCAGCGCCGAACAGGTGACGGTGCCCGGCTTCAGCCAGCCGCTGGTATACAAGAAGGACGCGCGTTTCAGCGACATGCTCGACTGAGCGCCGCCACAACGGCAAAGGCCCGGCTAGAAGACCGGGCCTTTTCGTTTCAGTGCAGCGCGCGCGCCAGTTGGATCAGTTCGCTGCGCCACTCGGCAGCGCGCGGCAGGGCCAGGAAGGAGCCGTTGAGGTAGTCCTCGCGCGGCTCGTAGGTGAATGGCGCGCCATGCAGGTCGAGCACCTCGCCGCCGGCGCCCTCCAGCACACCCTGGGCGGCGGCCGTGTCCCATTGCGAGGTTGGCGTCAGGCGCGGATAGCAGTCGGCAGCGCCCTCGGCCAGCAGGCAGAACTTCAGCGAACTGCCGATACTGGCTCGCCGCAGGTCGCCGAAGCGCTCGCTCAAGCCATCCAGCAGGCGCTCCTGGGCCGGGCTGCCGTGGCGCTTGCTGGCCACCACGGTGAAGGCCTCCTCGGGCTCCAGGCGCACACTGATCGGTTGCGCGCGGCCATCGGCCTCCTCGCGCCAGGCACCGAGACCGGCGCCACCGTAGTAGCAGCGGCCGCTCACCGGCACGCCGACCAGGCCGAACAGCACCCGGCCATCCTCGACCAGGGCCACGTTGACGGTGAACTCCTCGCTACCGGAGATGAACTCCTTGGTGCCGTCCAGCGGGTCCACCAGCCACCAGCGCCGCCAGTGGCCGCGCTCGCTCAGCGGTATCTCGCAATCCTCTTCGGAAAGCACCGGAATGTCCGGCGCCAGCGCCCGCAATCCCGCCTCCAATATATGGTGCGCGGCCAGGTCGGCGGCAGTCACCGGCGATTCGTCGGCCTTCGAGCGCACCGCCACGTCGGCGCGCCAGTGCGGCAGGATCGCCTCGCCGGCGCGCCGCACCAGCGCCACCAATTCGCCCCAAGGCACCGGCCTCATGCCTGGTACTCGCCGCGCTGGGTGAGCAGGTCGCGCACCAGGTACAGCGCGGCCAAGGCGCGGCCTTCGCTGAACTGGGCGTGCTGGGCCAGGCTCGAGAGTTCGCGCAGGCTGATGCGATCGACGCCCATCGGCTCCGGCTCGTCGCCCGGCAGGCGCTCCTCGTAGAGATCGCGCGCCAGCACCACCTGGATGCGCTGGCTCATGTAGCCCGGCGACAGCGACAGTTCGGTGATGTGCTCCAGTTGCCGGGCCCCGTAGCCCGCTTCTTCCTTGAGTTCGCGGTTGGCCGCCGCGAGGATGTCCTCGCCCGGCTCGACCAGGCCCTTGGGCAGCGACAACTGGTATTCGTCGACCCCGGCGCAATATTCCTCCACCAGCACCGCGTGCTCGGCATCGAGCATGGCCACCACCATCACCGCACCGTAGCCCTGGCCCTTGCCGACCAGACGCTCGTAGGTGCGCTCGACGCCATTGCTGAAGCGCAGTTGCAACTCCTCGACAGCGAACAGTCGGCTCTTCGCGACGATCTCGCTGGCGAGTACGGTGGGTTTCTGACGCATGTGGATAACTCCTTGGCGAAGCCGGCGGGTTATCATACCCCGGCTTTTCCGATTATCCCTGTCGGAGATTGATGGGAAGCGACAGATTTCCGCATCGATCGCGACGAACCGCGACAAGAGCCGCCATGCCCACCCTGCCCTGGTCCGCCATCGACACCGTGCTGCTCGACATGGACGGCACCCTGCTCGACCTGCACTTCGACAACCACTTCTGGCTGGAACACCTGCCCCAGCGCTATGCCGAACGCAACGGCCTGAGTCGCGCCGAAGCCGATGCCGTGCTCGAGCCGCTGTTCCGCGAACACGCTGGCCAGCTCAACTGGTACTGCCTGGATTTCTGGAGCCGGGAATTGGACCTGTCGATCCGCGAACTCAAGCATGAGGTGGCGCACCTGATCTCGCTGCGTCCGCACGCCGATACCTTCCTCGCCGCCCTGCGCCAGGCCGGCAAGCGCGTGGCGCTGATCACCAACGCGCACCGCGACTCGCTGTCGCTGAAGCTGGAACGGATCGAACTGGCGCCCTATTTCGACCGACTGATCAGCTCCCACGACTACGGCTACCCGAAGGAGGACGCGCGCTTCTGGAGCGCCCTGCAAGCCGATTTCGGCTTCGACCCGCAGCGCAGCCTGTTCATCGACGACAGCCTGCCGATCCTGCGCAGCGCCCGCGCCTATGGTGTCGCCCACCTGTTGGCGGTACGCCACCCGGACAGCCGTGGCCAGGTCCGGGACACCGAGGAGTTCGCTGCCCAGGAGGACTACCGGCGGCTGCTCGAAGGACTGCCGTAGCCGCGGAAACGAAAACCCCGCCACGCGGGCGGGGTTGGCGAAACGCCGGGATCACTCGGGAATGCGCAGGACCTGGCCGGGGTAGATCTTGTCCGGATGGCTGAGCATCGGCTTGTTGGCCTCGAAGATCTTCATGTAGGCGTTGGCATTGCCGTATTCGGCCTTGGCGATGGCGCTCAGGGTGTCGCCTTTCTTCACGGTGACGAAGCGCGCCTCCGGAGCGGCCTGGGCCACGGTGATCTTGTCTTCCACCGAGGAGACGCCGGCGACGTTGCCCAGCGCCAGCAGGATCTTCTCTTTCTCCTCCTGGCTGGCCACCTCGCCCGAGGCGATGACCTTGTCGCCTTCCACCGAAACCTGGATGTTCGGGTTGCCCAGGCCGACCTTGGCGACGTGCTCCTTCAGCGACTCGGCCGCCTGTGCCTCATGCCCCGTCAGCGTATCCCACAGCTTTTCACCGGCTTCCTTCACGAACGCGAAAATACCCATCTTTGGTTCTCCCTTTACGGTTACGGTTGCAAGCGGCCGGCGCAATCCCGATCCGCGACTAGCCAAGTCTAGACTGCAAAAACCGGCGAAATATCCCTAGCCTCCTTCGCCACCCCATAACACTGCGCCCATTCGCGTTAAGATTCGGCGACACCCCCGCCACGGAAGCGCCGATGGACATCAAGCAACTGAAATTCCTCTGCGCCCTCGACGAAACCCGCCACTTCGGCCAGGCCGCCGCACGCTGCCACGTCACCCAGCCGACCCTGTCCATGCGCCTGCGCAGCCTGGAAGAAGAACTCGGCCTGGAACTGGTGCGACGCAGCCAACGCTTCGAAGGCTTCACCGAGGCCGGCGAGCGCGTACTGGCCTGGGCACGCAGCCTGCTGGCGGCCCAGGAAGGGCTGTACGCGGAAGCCGCCGCCTGCCGCGGCCAACTGGTCGGGACCCTGCGCCTGGGCGTGGTGCCGCTGGCCAGCTTCGACCCGATGCGCCTGGTCCAGCACATGGCCGGGCGCCACCCGGAGTTGCGTTTCCAGCTCTATTCCCTGAGTTCGGAACAGGTACTCGAAGGCCTGGCGCGCAACCAGTTCGATCTCGGCGTCTCTTATCTGGACCGTCTGGACCGCAGCCATTTCGAGGGCATCGAACTGGCGGAGACCCGCATGGGCCTGCTCCATCATCCCAGCCATTTCCCGCTCGACGCCGCGCTGCTGAACTGGGATGCGCTGGCTGGCCTGCCGCTGGGCCTGCTCTCGGCGGGCATGCACTTCCGCCAATCCATCGACCACAACTTCCGCAGCCGCGGGCTGAGCCCCATCGCGCGCCTGGAAACCGACTCGGTGCAGCAACTGCTGCAGGCGGTGCAGCGTGGCTTGTGCTGCGCGATCATGCCGTTGGGCAGCGAAGTCGACGACGAGTTGCGCCTGGTCCCCATCGAGGACGCCCATACCCTGGCAGCGCTCGGCCTGATCATTCGCAGCGGACAGCCGCGCTCGGCGCTGGCCGAAGCCTGCTTCGAGGAGGCCCGGACCTGGCTGGCGCCCGCCGGCTTGATAGACCCTGTCGATCAGGGTATCGGCACAACCGATTAGACGCCGCTCCGCGACAGGCCTAGGCTGGCTCCACACCTAGAACGATAGGGCCCAGCCCATGCCTTGCCAGCCTGCATGCCCGGTATCCGCCGATACCTGGGCGCCTTCCGCCGTTCCCGACGTTTACCGCTACGCCGACCTGCACCTGCCGCAGCAGATCGGCCAGGCCTCCCTTGCCGCCGAGTGCGCCCTGGCGATCAGTTACAACGGACTGAACCAGGCGGTGATGATGGCCTCGCCCGAGGACATCGAGGATTTCGTCCGCGGCTTCAGCCTCAGCAGTGGCTTCGTACAGGCCATCGACGAAATCTATGAAATCCGCGTCAGCGGCCAGGGCGAATCCCTCCACGCCGAGGTCGAGATCAGCAGCCGCGCATTCTGGAACCTCAAGCGCCAGCGCCGGCAACTGGCCGGCACGTCAGGCTGCGGCCTGTGCGGCGTCGAAGCCCTGGAGCAGGCGCTGCCGCAACTGCCGGAGCGGTCGTCGCAGGCGCTGCCTCCCGCCGCCCATCTCGGCGCCCTGCGCCAGCGTATCGAGCAGGCCCAGCGACTGGCGCGCCATAGCGGCGCCCTGCATGCCGCGCTGTATTTCGACGGGCATGGCGAGCTGCGCCTGTGTCGCGAGGACATCGGCCGCCACAACGCCCTCGACAAGCTGATCGGCGCCCTGCATGGACAGGGACTGGATGCTGCGCAGGGCTTCGCCGTGGTCACCAGCCGCTGCAGCCTGGAGCTTATCCACAAGGCCGTACGCGCCGGGATCGGCACCCTGGTCAGCCTCTCCGCGCCAACCGCCCTGACCGTGCAATGGGCGCGCCGCCACCAGCTGAACCTGATCCACCAGCCCCATCACAGTGCCCCGCGGGTCTACAGCCCGGCGCCGGCCGCAACCGAGTGAGTCCGTCATGAGCCTGCAACCTCTCCAACCCCGCTACAAGCCCTACGCCGGTGCCGCCGCCGGCTGGGGCGCGCTGCGCAGCGTGGCGCACTTCTGGCTGGACAGCAAACAGCCGTTCAAGAACCTCCGCGCCCTGCTCAAGACCAACCAGAACGGCGGTTTCGACTGCCCCGGCTGCGCCTGGGGCGACTCGCCGGAAGACGGCCGGGTGAAGTTCTGCGAGAACGGCGCCAAGGCAGTCAACTGGGAAGCCACCAAGCGCCGCGTCGACACGGCGTTCTTCGCCCGTTACAGCGTCAGCGCCCTGCGCGAACAGAGCGACTACTGGCTGGAATACCAGGGCCGCCTCACCGGACCGATGCGCTACGACCCGCTCAGCGACCACTACCAGCCGATCACCTGGGACGCCGCCTTCGCCCTGGTCGCCGAGCACCTGCGCCGCCTGGATAGCCCCGACCAGGCGGAGTTCTATACCTCCGGGCGGGCCAGCAACGAGGCGGCCTACCTCTACCAGTTGTTCGTCCGCGCGTTCGGCACCAACAACTTCCCCGACTGCTCGAACATGTGCCACGAGGCCAGCGGCGTGGCACTGGGCCGCAGCGTCGGGGTCGGCAAGGGCAGCGTGACCTTCGACGACTTCGAACACGCCGACGCGATCTTCATCCTTGGGCAGAACCCCGGCACCAACCACCCGCGCATGCTCGAGCCGCTGCGCGAAGCAGTGAAGCGCGGCGCCCAGGTGGTCTGCTTCAACCCTCTCAAGG
The DNA here is from genome assembly GCF_001836405.1 of Pseudomonas sp. HMSC057H01. NCBI lineage: Bacteria > Pseudomonadati > Pseudomonadota > Gammaproteobacteria > Pseudomonadales > Pseudomonadaceae > Pseudomonas > Pseudomonas sp. HMSC057H01. The sequence continues at coordinate 106,749 of NZ_KV828508.1, forward strand.
AGCGCGGCCTGGAGCGCTTCCAGCATCCGCAGAATGCGCTGGAAATGCTGACCAACGGCTCCTCGCCGCTGAACACCGCGTTCTTCCGTCCGGCACTGGGCGGCGACATGGCGGCGATCCGCGGGATCGCCAAGTTCCTCCTCGCCTGGGAGCGCGACGCTCAGGCCGAGGGCGGCGAGCCGGTATTCGACCACGCCTTCATCGCCGAGCACACCGACGGCCTCGAGGCCTACCTGGCCGAACTGGATGCCACCCCCTGGGAACACCTGGAGCGCCAGTCCGGGCTGAGCCTGGCGGAAATCGAGCAGGCTGCGCGGATGTACCGGCGGGCGAACAGGGTCATCGTCTGCTGGGCGATGGGCATCACCCAGCACCATCATTCGGTGGCGATCATCCAGGAAATCGTCAACCTGCAACTCCTGCGCGGCAACCTGGGCCGCCCGGGCGCCGGTCTCTGCCCGGTCCGCGGCCACAGCAACGTGCAGGGCGACCGCACCATGGGCATCAACGAGCGGCCGCCGGCGGCGCTGCTCGACGCACTGGAACGGCGCTTCGGCTTCGAAGTGCCACGCCACAACGGGCACAACGCCGTCGAGGCGATCGCCGCGATGCTCGCGGGCAAGTCGAAGGTCTTCATCGGCCTGGGCGGCAATTTCGCCCAGGCCACCCCGGACAGTCCGCGCACCCACGCCGCCCTGGCGTCATGCGACCTGACCGTGCACATCAGCACCAAGCTCAACCGCAGCCACCTGACCACCGGCCGCGACGCACTGATCCTGCCCTGCCTGGGGCGCACCGACATCGACCGCCAGGCCGAAGGCCCGCAGGCGGTCACGGTGGAAGACTCGTTCAGCATGATCCACGCATCCTACGGACAACTGGAGCCGCTCTCGCAGCAGATGCGTTCGGAACCGGCGATCATCGCCGGCATCGCCAAGGCAACCCTGGGCAACCATCCGGTGGACTGGGACGCGCTGATCGCCAACTACGAGCGCATCCGCGAGCTGATCGCCGACACCATCCCCGGTTTCGCCGACTTCAACCGCCGCGTCCGGCATCCCGGCGGCTTCTACCTCGGCAACGCCGCCGGCGAACGACGCTGGAACACCGCCAGCGGCAAGGCCAACTTCATCGCCAACCCGCTGCCCCGCGACCTGTTGCCGGCACAGGTGCGCGACAGCGGCCTCGAACCCGACCTGATCCTGCAGACCCTGCGCTCCCATGACCAGTACAACACCACCATCTACGGCCTGGACGATCGCTATCGCGGAGTGAAGGGCCAGCGCGAAGTGGTATTCGCCAACGAGGCGGATATCCGCCGCCTGGGCTACCAGCCGGGCGACAAGGTCGACCTGGTCTCGCTGTGGAGCGATGGCATCGAACGCCGGGTACGCCGCTTCACCCTGCTCGCCTTCGACATCCCGGCCGGCCAGGCAGCCGCCTACTACCCGGAAACCAATCCCCTGGTGCCGCTGGAGAGCGTCGGCGTCGGCAGCCATACGCCGACTTCGAAGTTCATCGCGGTACGCCTGGAAAAGGCCACGGGCGACGGGCGCATTATCTGAAGCCCACGAAAAACGCCGCCTCCTGCAACAGGAGGCGGCGTCTTAAGGAAAAAGTCGATGAAAGGCCTTGAAGGCAGGCCGCTCGTCGGCGTTAGAATGGCCAGCATCCCGCCAGCAAAAATACCGATTTCGACCCTGAAATCGCGTTTCGCATTCGGTTTAAGACCGCCTCCGCCGAAGAAAGTTCCCCATAAAAAACAAGCACTTGGAATATTTCGAGTTTGTTCTACCAATCGTCGGCTGACGCTTGTCAGCGGTTTGGGCCAACCCCAGCATCGCAGCCGTCATCCCCACAGAGAGAAACTCTCTATGAAGTATTCCTCGATACTCCTGTTGTCCCTGAGTCTGGTCGGTGGTACCGCCTTCGCAGGCGACAACACCCGCGCGGCCATCGGCGGCGCCTTGGGCGGGGTGTTGGGTTCGGTCGTCGGCGATGCGGTCGGCGGCAGCACTGGCGCCGCGATCGGTAGCGGCATCGGTGGCGCTGCGGGCGGTGCAGTCGGCGCCGGACGCGGTAACAAGACCGAAGCGGCGATCGGCGGCGGCCTCGGTGCCGCAGGCGGCAACGTCATCGGCCGGCAGATCGGTGGCAGCACCGGTGGCCTGATCGGCGCGGCCCTCGGCGGCGCCGGCGGCGGCGCGCTGGGCAACCATTATGGCGACGGCAACCGCCGCTACGACGACGATGACGACTACCGCGACCGTCGCTACTACCGCCGCGCCGGCTATCGCGATGGCTATTACCGGCATGACAACGGCCATCACTATGGCCGGTACAAGAAGTGGAAGCGCCATAAGCATCATCGTCGCTACTACGACGACTGATTCCTCCGCTCCCCACGACGCAAAGGCCGGGCCTGATGGTCCGGCCTTTGTGCGAACGACCGTATTTCCCTCCTGATTCAACGATGAGGCACGCACGATGCGTAAATCTCTCCTGGTAATCGCGTTCGGCCTGCTGGGCGCACAAGCCGCGTTCGCCGGCGACTCCACCAAGACCGCCGTGGGCGGCGGCGTGGGCGGCGCCCTGGGCAACGTCGTGGGCAACGCCATCGGCGGTAGCACCGGTGCGGCCATAGGTGCCGGCCTAGGTGGCGCGGCCGGCGGCGCGATGACCGCCAAGGACGGGCGCAAGACCGAAGCAGCCCTGGGTGGCGGGCTAGGCGCGGCCGGCGGTTCGGTGATCGGCAACAAGCTGGGCGGCAGCACCGGCGCGACCATAGGTGCAGGCCTCGGCGGCGCAGCGGGTGGCGCGGTCGGTAACAACCTGGGCAAGGACAACGACAGCGGTCACCGCGGCAAGAAACACCGCAAGCACAAGCATCGTTGATCGGCATGCTTGCCGAAGCCGATGTGTAAAAGCCCCGCGACCGCGGGGCTTTTACTTTCTACCGTTCGTCAGCCTTTCGGTGCCGTCTTCAACTCGTCGCGAACGATCAGGACGCCACGCGGCGCCTCGATCCCGACCCGGGCCTGGTTGCCGATGATATCGGTGACCAGGATCCGGATGCCGCCTTCGCGCAATTGCCGAATCAGTTCCTCCGCCGGGTAGTCGGCCTTGAGGGACAGGGTGATGCCTTCGCCTTCTCGGCGGGAGAGTATCAGGAAACCCATGTTCCGCGTCCTTGCCAGTCATAGCAGGGGCAAACCGGCCCCTTTGGTGAATGAAATGGTGTGGAGGGATGGTCACAGAACATTGCTCCAGCGTCGAGACTGCAAACGTTCAATCAGAAATGTCCCATCCAGCGCTTCCTCATCGCCTCACGCCATGTCATGGATTGTCGCACCGGGCTCGCTTTGCTAGCGTGCCCGGCATCAATTCAATCGAGATTTCCAGATGCGCCCGTCGTTCGCCAGTTGGGGCCTGCTTGCCCTCCTGCTCCTGCAAGGCCCGCTGCTCCAGGCCCAGCCGCTGTCGCCGGCTCTCCAGCAACTGTTGAGCCTGAGCAGCCAGCGTTTGCAACTAGCCGATCAGGTAGCCCAGAGCAAGGCCCAGTCGGGCAAGGCGGTACAGGACAGCCCGCGGGAAGAACAACAGTTGCAGATGCTCGCCGGACAAGCCGGGAGCCACGGGGTCGGCGCCGAGCAGGTGCGCCTGCTGTTCGCCGCGCAGATCGAGGCGAACAAGCTGGTCCAGTACCGCCTGCTCAGCCGGCCGCTACCGGACGCTGGCCAGGCGGTCGACCTGGAGCGCATCCGCAGCCGCCTCAATCAGCTCAACCTGGAGCTGCTGCGCGGCTACGCCCCGGCGCTCGCCGAACTGCGCGTCGACGACTGCCGGCCGAGGCTCAACCAGGCGCTGCAACGGCAGGTACGCGACGATCGCCTGGACGAGCTGCACGCCATCGCCCTGTCACGGGCGGCGGGCGATCTCTGTCACTGGGCCGCGCTCTGAAGCGCGGCCAGAGCATCGCGTAGTCCCTGCGGAATGGCCACCGGGCGGCTGCTTCGGCGCTCCACGAAGACATGCACGAAACGCCCGGCCGCGCAGGCCTCCCGCTCCCCTTCGAGGAACAAGGCCAGTTCGTACTGCACCGAGCTGTTGCCCAGGCGCGCCACCCGCAGGCCCATCTCGATCCGCTGGGGGAAGGCCACCGGCGCGAAATAGTCGCAACTGGAACTGACCACCAGGCCGATCACTTCGCCGCCCTGGATATCCAGGCCGCCGCGCTCGATCAGGTAGGTATTCACCGCCGTGTCGAAGAACGCATAGTAGGTCACGTTGTTCACGTGTCCGTAGATGTCGTTGTCGTGCCAGCGCGTGGTGATCGGCTGGAAATGAAGGTACTGCTCGCGCAGCGGTCGCGGGGCGGTCGCCATGCCCGGTCCTCGTAGAAGGGATTCAGTATGCCGCGCGATAGATCGCCAGGGCGTCCGCCTCGCCGACCTCGCGCGGGTTGTTGACCAGCAGACGCTGCTGGAGCATCGCGTCGGCGGCCAGGCGCGGCAGCATCGCCTCGTCCACCCCGGCGTCGCGCAAGCGGCTCGGCAGGCCGTTGCGCGGACTGAGCTGGGCCAGTTCGTCGATCAGCTGCGCGGTAAGCGCGTCGCGATCGCCCGGACGCAAGCGGTCGCCCAGCAGCAGCGGCGCCAGCTCGGCATAGAGTCCAGCGGCAGCGGGAGCGTTGAAACGAATCACCTCCGGTAGCACCAGCGCATTGCTCAGGCCGTGGGGAATGTGGAAATGCCCTCCCAGCGGATAGGCCAGGGCATGCACCGCCGCCACCGGCGCATTGGCGAAGGCCTGCCCGGCCAGGCAGGCGCCCAGCAGCATGGCCTGGCGCGCCTCGCGGTCGCCGCCGTCGCCTACCGCGCGTTCCAGGTTGGCCGCCAGCAGGCGCAACGCCTCCCGCGCCAGCAGGTCGGACAGCGGGTTCTTCTTCAGCTTGCTGGTATAGCTCTCGATCGCATGCACCATCGCGTCGATACCGGTCGCCGCGGTGACCGCCGGCGGCAGCCCGAGGGTCAGGTCGGCATCGAGCAGCGCCAGATCGGGCAGCAGGTAGGGCGAGACCACACCCATCTTGGTGGTCTCGCCAGTGGTGACGATGGCGATCGGCGTCACCTCGGAGCCGGTCCCGGCGGTGGTCGGCACCTGGATCAGCGGCAGGCGCGGCCCGCGTGCGTTGCCGACCCCGAAGACCTCGCCGAGCCCCTGCCCTGCCTCTGGATGGGCGAGCAGCGCGACCAGTTTGGCCACGTCCATGGAACTGCCACCGCCGAAACCGACCACCAGCTCGGCAGCCATGCCCCGCGCCCGCCCGAGCGCGGCCTCGACCACCGATTCAGGCGGATCGGCGAGCACCTGGTCGTACACCTCGACGGCCAGGCCCAGGCGCGGGAAGCCGGGCAGGATCGCATCCAGCAAGCCGAGCCGGGTGATCCCCGGGTCGGTCACGATCAACACGCGGCGCGCCCTTCGCTCGCGGCAGAGTTCCGCCAGGCGGATGGCGGAGCCGGCCTCGCAGAGGAACTGCGCGGTAGTGGCGAAACTGAAAGCTTGCATATCGGTCTCCTTGGGCGAGACGCCCGTCAGAACGAGAAATGCTCCTCGGGCAGGGCCATCAGGCAGTCGGCGCCACCGAGCAAGGCTTCGCGGTGCATGCTAGCCCGCGGCAGGATGCGCCGCAGGTAGAAATCGGCGCTGCGCAGCTTGGCCCGATAGAAATCGCCCTCGCCGGAGCCGCCGTCCAGCGCTTCCTGGGCTCGTGCAGCGGCTTGCAACCAGAGGGCCGCGAGCAATACGTAGGCGCTGTACTGGAGGAAGTCCACGGAAGTGGCGCCGATCTCCTGGGGATCGCGGGCGCAGGCCTCGAGTACCTGGCCGGTGAGCTGCCGCCACTCTTCCAGGCGTTGCAGCACCGGCTCGACCAGCGGCGCCAGCGCAGCACGCCCTTGCAGCGCCTCGCTGGCCGCCGCCAGTTCGCCTTGCAGCGCCAGCAGTTCGCCGCCCTGGTCGCCGAGCAGCTTGCGGCGGACCAGATCGAGCGCCTGGATGCCATTGGTGCCTTCGTAGATCTGGGTGATGCGACTGTCGCGCATCAATTGCTCCATGCCCCATTCGCGGATGAAGCCGTGACCGCCATAGACCTGTACGCCGAGGCTGGCGACTTCCTGGCCGACATCGGTAAGGAAGGCCTTGACGATGGGGATCAGCAGCGCTGCACGGCGCGTCGCCGCGCGCCGGCCGTCGGCATCCGGATGGCCGTGTTCCAGGTCGAGCTGGCGTGCACAGCAGGCCGCCAGCATGCGGCAGCCTTCGACCAGGGTCTTCTGGGTCAGCAGCATGCGCCGTACGTCGGGGTGCACGATGATCGGGTCGGCGGCCTTGTCCGGTGCCTGCGGGCCGACCAGGGCGCGCGACTGCAGGCGCTCGCGGGCGTAGCCGAGGGCGCCCTGGAAGGCCCGTTCGGCGATACCCAGGCCCTGCAGGCCGACCTGGAAGCGCGCATCGTTCATCATCGTGAACATGCAGGCCAGGCCCTGGTTCGCCTGGCCCAGCAGCCAGCCCCTGGCGCCGTCGAAGTTCATCACGCAGGTGGAAGCGCCCTTGATCCCCATCTTGTGCTCGATGGCGCCGCACCCCAGGCTGTTGCGCTCGCCCAGGGAGCCATCGGGATTGGCGACGAACTTCGGCACCAGGAACAGACTGATGCCCTTCACCCCGGCCGGCGCGTCCGCCAGGCGCGCCAGCACCAGGTGGACGATGTTCTCGGTGAGGTCCTGCTCGCCACCGCTGATGAAGATCTTGCTGCCGCTGATCGCGTAGCTGCCGTCGGCCTGCGCCTCGGCGCGGGTGCGCAGGAGGGCGAGGTCGGTGCCGGCCTGGGGTTCGGTCAGGCACATGGTGCCGGCCCATTCGCCGCTCACCAGCTTGGCCAGGTAGTCGCGCCGCAACGCCTCGTCGCCATGCTTGTACAGGGCCAGCACGGCGCCCTCGGTCAGCCCCGAATAGACGCGGAAGGACAGGCTGGCGGCCATCAACATCTCGTGGAAACACGCGGAGACCATCTGCGGGAAGCCCTGGCCGCCGTACTCGGTGGGTCCGGTCATGCTCGCCCAGCCGTTCTCGCTGTACTGCCGGTAGGCTTCGCGAAAGCCGGTGGGGGTGGTCACCACGCCGTCCTTCAGCTTCGCGCCTTCCTCGTCGCTGTTGCGATTGAGCGGCGCCACCACCTGGCCGGTGTAGCGCGCGCCTTCCTCGAGCACGCCGTCGATCAGTTCGCGATCGATGCCGTTGCCCAGCAGTTCGCAATGCGCGCCGACATCGAACAGTTCATGGAGAACGAAGCGCATGTCGCGCAAGGGGGCCTGGTAATCCATCTCAGCGCGCCTCCTGCAGGTCGGCGAAGGCTCCGCCCTCGGCGGCCAGGCGCTCGACCAGGGACGCCGGCTTCCAGCGCACGCCGTGGCGCTGCTCGAGGAAACGCAGGCGTTGCAGCAGCTCGGCCGCGCCGAGGCGATCGGCCCAGGCCATGGGACCGCCCTCCGCGGCGGGGAAGCCGTAGCCGTTCAGGTAGACAGTGTCGATGTCGGCGCTACGGGCGGCGATACCCTCGTCGAGGATCTTCGCGCCCTCGTTGACCAGCGCCAGCAGGCAACGCTCGAGGATTTCCTCGTCGACGAAATCGCGCCGCGGGTAGCCCAGCGTCTCGGCAACCCGGAGCACCAGGGCATCCACCTCGGTATCGTGCTCCGCCTGGCGGCTGCCCGGCGCGTAGCGGTAGTAACCGGCACCGCTCTTCTGGCCGAAGCGGCCCAGCTCGCAAAGGCGGTTGTCCACCTGCACGGCCGGCTGGTCCTGGCCGACCCCGGCCAACTCGCGGGCGCGCCACTCCAGGTCGATACCGACCACGTCGTACATGCGGAACGGCCCCATGGCGAAACCGAACGCCTGGAGAGCCCGGTCCACCTGGTACGGCAGGGCGCCTTCCAGCAGCATCAGGCGGGCCTCGGTGGCGTAGGGTTCGAGCATGCGGTTGCCGATGAAGCCGTGGCAGTTGCCGGCCACTACGCTGACCTTGCCCATCCGCTCGCCCAGCGCCAGGGCCGCCTCCAGCACCGCCGGCGCGGTCTGCGCGCCACGCACGATCTCCAGCAGCCGCATGATGTGCGCCGGGCTGAAGAAGTGCAGGCCGAGCACCTGACCCGGACGCGCGGTGACCGCGGCGATGGCGTCGATGTCCAGGTAGGAAGTATTGCTGGCCAGCACCGCGGAGGGCTTCAGCGCCGCGTCCAGCTCGCGGAAGATCGATTGCTTGAGTTCCAGGTTCTCGTAGACCGCCTCGATCACCAGGTCCGCCTCGCGCATCGCGGCGAGGTGCTGGACCGGCGTGATGCGGGCGCGGCGCGCGGCCGCTTCCTCTTCGCCGATGCGCCCCTGGCGCACGTTGTGCGCGTAGGTGTCGGCCACGGCGCCGAGCGCCTGGTTGAGCATCTGCGGGTTGCTGTCCAGCCACTGCACGTCGAGACCGGCGTTGGCCAGGCACATGACGATACCGCGACCCATGGTGCCGGCGCCGATCACCGCGGCCTGGCGGAAGGAAAAGTTCTGGCTCATGGTCTTGTCCTCGTTGTAGCGAGCGCAGGAGGAACGGTGGACGAAACCTGGGGCAGTCCGACCGCACAAAAAGCGACCACTACCTTAGGGGAAGGTCGTACTATTTTTGAAATTTAGTCTTGTGATAGCTGGAATTCAGGCAGTGAATATCCAAACCTTCGACCTCAACCTGCTACGCGTCCTTGACGCCCTGCTGCGCGAACGCAACGTCTCGCGCGCGGCGGAGCGCCTGGCGCTGAGCCAGCCGGCAGTGAGCAATGCACTGAACCGCCTGCGCGAGCTGCTCGACGACCCGCTGCTGGTCCGCGCCGGTCGTGCGATGCAGCCGACGCCCCGGGCGCTGGCGCTGGAAGCGCCGATCCGCGCGGCGCTGCGGCAGATCGAACAGAGCCTGGGCGACGGCGAGGGCTTCGATCCCGGGCGCAGCCGGCAGCGCTTCACCGTAGCGGTGACCGACTACGTCGAACTGATCTGCATGCCCGCCCTGATGCGCCGCCTGAGTGAGCGGGCGCCGGGAATCTCCATCGCCATCCAGCACCTGACCCCGACCTTGCCGGCCGAGGCGCTGGACAAAGGCGAACTGGACCTGGTGCTAGGCCGCTTCGAAAACGTCCCGGCGCGCTTCCAGCGCCGCCATTGGGCCAGCGAGACCCTGCAACTGGTCGCCCGACGTCAGCACCCGCTGCTGGCGCAGGCTCCCGACCTGGCCACCTTCCTGGAGCTGCAGCACCTGTGGGTGCACGGCGGGCAGACCAAGGGAATGGTCGACCAGTGGCTGGGCAGCCAGGGGCTCAAGCGGCAAGTGGCCTACACCACGCCGAACTACCTGCAGGCAGCGCACATCGCCGCGTACAGCGACCTGGTCGGCGTCCTGCCGCGACAACTGGCGCACTACTTCGAACGATTGCTGCCCCTGCAATCGTTCGACCTGCCGTTCGACCTCGGCCCGTTCCACCTGGAACTGGTGTTTCTGGCCCAGCGCGAACGCGACATCGCCCTGCAATGGCTGGTCGAACAGATCCGCCAGGTCGGGGCCGCCGGACCGGACTAGGGGAATCCGGGCAGTCAGAAGCGGTCGCGGATGACCAGTTCTTCCCGCGGCAGCTTGCCACTGCGCGGCCAGGGTTCAACGGCCTTTTTCCCGACCGCCACCATCAGGCCGATCACATGGTTGTCCGGCAGGTTGATCAGCCGGGCCACGGCATCGAAGTCGAAACCATCCATCGGACACGAATCCAGGCCCTGGCCGCGGGCGACCAGCATCAGGGTCTGCGCCAGCAGGCCGCAGCTGCGCATGGCTTCGTCGCGCTGTACCTGGGGCTTGCCGCGGTAGTAGGTGTCGATGGCGCCTGCCATGAACGCCTGTACCGCCTCGGGAGCACCGTCCCAGACCCGCTGCGCGTTGCGCTCCCAACTGTCGAGCTGGGCGCACACCACCACCAGCATCGCCGCGTCGGTGACCTGCGCCTGGTCCCAGGCCACTTCACGCAACTGCGTGCGCAATTGCGGATCGCTGACCTCGACCAGCCGCACGTGTTGCAGGTTGAAGGCGGAAGGCGCATGCAGCGCCAGGTCCAGGAGATGGTCCTTCTCTTCGCGAGTCAGGCTGAAGGATGAGTCGTAGCCCTTGATGGCACGGCGACTACGAACGGCGTCTTCGATATGCATGGGGGAGATCCACTGCGAGGAACAAAGGGGCGCCCACTCTAGGGCATTGGCGAGAAGATAAACCAGCCTTCAATAAATCCGACACAGCCCCACAGCAGCTACTTACAGAATCAGGACTAGGACTATTCCTAGGAAGGAATTTTCTTTAGGAATTGTCCTATATTCCACTCCAATGCCAGCGCCTGGGAGAGGGCCCCTCCCGGACGCACGAACGCAGAAAAATAAGGATGAACTCACGTAGGAGTAAGCTCATGAACAGGATGGGCCAACTGGCTTTGTTCGGTCTTCTTGTAGGAACTTCCAGCAACCTGTTCGCCGCCCCCGGCAGCATCAGCGGCGTCATTCGCTTCACCGGCGCCATTGTCGAGCCACCATGCTCGATGAGCGCTCCCCGCCAAGACGAAAGCAAGGGCAGTTTCCACCTCAGTGGCTGTCCCATGCAGGCGCGCACCGCGGAAGTCAGCATCCGTTCGATGAAGACCGGCGAGGTGCGCCACTTGCAACCCAGCGATACGGTCATCGGTGAACGGGATTTCTCGGCGCGCTATGAGCTGGCCGGAAGCGGTCGCCGCTCCGGCAACTACCTGATCACCGTCACCTACCCCTGACGTTCGCCCATGAAAAAACCGCCCGAAGGCGGTTTTTTCATGGTGCCGAAACGTGCTTACAGCTGCGGGCCGGCGGCCTTGATCGCATCGGAAACCTCGAATTTCTTGAAGTTTTCGATGAACTGCTTGGCCAGGCCCTTCGCCGCCTCGTCGTAGGCAGCCTTGTCGGCCCAGGTGTTGCGCGGGTTGAGCAGATTGGTCTCGACGCCCGGAACGACCTTCGGCACGTCCAGGTTGATGATGTCCAGGTGCTCGGTTTCCGCGCCGATCAGCGCGCCGCTCTGGATCGCCGCGATCACGCCACGGGTGGTCGGGATGTTGAAGCGCTTGCCGACGCCGTAGCCACCGCCGGTCCAGCCGGTGTTGACCAGGTAGACCTTGGAGCCGAAGGCCTTGATACGCTTGATCAGCAGCTCGGCGTAGACACCGGCCGGACGCGGGAAGAAGGGAGCGCCGAAGCAGGTGGAGAAGGTCGACTTGATGCCGCCGCCGGAACCCATCTCGGTGGAGCCGACCAGCGCGGTGTAGCCGGACAGGAAGTGGTAGGCCGCCTGCTCGTTGTTCAGGATCGATACCGGCGGCAGTACGCCGGTCAGGTCGCAGGTCAGGAAGATCACCGCGTTGGGCTCGCCGCCGAGGTTCTTCTCCGAACGCTTCTCGACGTGCTCCAGCGGGTAGGCGGCGCGGCTGTTCTGGGTCAGGCTGTCATCGGCGTAGTTGGGCACGCGCTCTTCGTCGAGAACCACGTTCTCCAGCACGGCGCCGAACTTGATGGCTTTCCAGATGACCGGCTCGTTCTTCTCGGACAGGTCGATGCACTTGGCATAGCAACCGCCTTCGACGTTGAACACCACGCCCTCGCCCCAGCCGTGCTCGTCGTCACCGATCAGGTAACGGCTTTCATCAGCGGACAGGGTGGTCTTGCCGGTGCCGGACAGGCCGAAGAACAGGGTCACATCGCCCGCTTCGCCGATGTTGGCAGCGCAGTGCATCGGCAGCACGTCGCGCTCGGGCAGCAGGAAGTTCTGCACGGAGAACATGGCTTTCTTCATCTCGCCGGCATAGCGCATGCCTGCGATCAGCACTTTCTTCTGGGCGAAATTGAGGATCACGCAACCGTCGGAGTTGGTGCCGTCGCGCTCGGGCACGCATTCGAAGTTGGCGACATTGAGGACCTGCCACTCGTCCTTGCCGGCCGGGTTGTACTGCTCCGGCTCGATGAACAGGCAACGGCCGAACAGATTCTGCCAGGCGGTAGCGGTGGTCATCTTCACCGGCAGGTAGTAAGCCTCGGCGGAACCTACATGAACATGGGAAACGAAATGGTCCTGGGCGTTGTTGAACGCTTCCACGCGGGCCCACAGCGCATCGAACTTGTCGGCCGGGAACGGACGGTTGATGTTGCCCCAGGCGATCGCGTCCTTGGTGCTCGGCTCTTCGACGATGAAACGGTCGACCGGCGAACGGCCGGTGCGATGGCCGGTGCGTACGACCAGCGAGCCGTTGGCGGCCAGTTCGCCCTCACCGCGGCGAATGGCTTCTTCTACCAGTTGGGCGGCGCTGATATCGGTGTACACGGCGTTGTTGGCTTGCGTCATGTGGTTCCCCGTCGGCCAGAGGCCGAGTCCTCCAAACTTCGTAGCGCTTCAAAAAACTCACTACAGGAAAAAAGTGGCGGGATTATGCCAGAAAAGCCCGCTGGATGAAAAATCGTCAGTGGCGGGTCTCGGAAGGCCCCTGGCTGCCAGCGCCAGCGAACAACTGGGCGACGTCGGAGGCGTCGAACAGGTAGCGCTGGTTGCAGAACTGGCAGTCGATGGTGATCGAGCCTTCTTCCTCCTCGAGCAGCCGCTCGCAGTCGGCCTGCCCGAGACTGACCAGGGCGTTGGCCGAACGTTCCCGCGAGCAACTGCAATGGAAGACCAGCGGTTGCGGCTCGAACAGGCGCACGGTTTCCTCGTGGTAGAGGCGGTGCAGGACGGTCTCGTTGTCCAGCGCCAGCAGCTCTTCGGCGGTCAGCGTGTCGGCCAGGGTGGTCAGGTGCTGCCAACTGGCCTCGCGGGCCTCGGGGTCCTTCAGGCGGTCGGCGGGAAGCTGCTGCAGCAGCAGGCCGCGGGCGCGGCGGCCGTTGGCGTTGAGCCAGAAACGGGTCGGCAGCTGTTCCGAGCTGGCGAAGTAGTTGGACAGGCATTCCGCCAGGTTCACCCCCTCCAGGGCGACGATCCCCTGGTAGCGCTGGCCCTTGACCGGGTCCACGGTGAGGGTCAGCACGCCTTCGGGCATCAGTTCCTGCATGCCGGCGTCGGCGCCGATGGACTCCGCCGAATAGCGGGCCAGGCCACGCACCTGGCGGTCGCTGGAACACTCCACCATCAACAGCGGCACCGCGCCGCTGGAGCGCGCCTGCAATACCAGCAGGCCGTCGAACTTGAGCGTGCCGCAGAGCAGCGAGGCCGCCGCGAGCATCTCCCCGAGCAGTTGCGCGACCGGTTCCGGATAGGGATGTTTGGCCAGCACTTCGCTGTAGCTACGCTCGAGATCGACCATCTCGCCGCGCACGTCGGTATCGTCGAAAAGGAAACGCTGGCTCTGATCTGAATGGGACATGCGGGACACAACGCTACGAATGAGGGAATGACAAGTGAGTGACAAAGGCCTATAAAAGCGCGCTTCGTGACAGTCGTACGCCGACCCGGCGCCGATAGGGGGAAACGATTTTATGGATAATGCCTCTCCGTTCCAAGCGGCCTGGCAATGGCGCAAGTTCGCCACCTGTCATCTTCTGGCGCTCCTGCTGCTGATCCTGTGGCTCTGGGGCCCCACCCGCGAGCTGATGAACGGCTTCGACTTCTGGCTCTTCGACAAGCTCAACGGCTCCCTCGCCCTCAACGAAACCTGGCTGAAACTCTGGGGCCTGCTCAGTACCCGACCGTTCGACGCGGTGGTCGGGGTGATCCTGCTCTGCCTGCTGATTCGCGGCGACTGGCTGCTGCCAGCGAACCAGGTACGGCGGCTGACCTTCGGCTTCATCGTGACCCTGCTGATCCTGGTGGTGATCCGCGTGCTCTACGCCAAGATCGCCCACCACCTGCACTGGCAGCACGCCAGCCTGTCGATGCTGATGGACAAGGCCATCCACCTCAGCGACCACTTCCCGGACTGGGAACGCGTGTGGGAAATCAAGGACCGCTCCAAGCGCAGCTTCCCCGGCGACCACGCCTCGGTGCTGCTGGTCTGGGCGCTGTTCATGTCGCTGTTCGCCCGCCGCGCCGGGCAGTTCCTGCTGATCTGGACCCTGGCCGTGCTGTTCATGCTGCCGCGCCTGGTAGCCGGCGCGCACTGGGGCCAGGACGACTACATCGGCGGCCTGCAGATGGCCCTGCTGGCCCTCGCCTGGGGCTGCTACACACCGCTGGCGGCGAAGGCCAGCGGCTGGCTGGTGCAGGTGACCGAACCGCTGTTCCGCCTGCTGGCGAAATTGCCGCTGATCGGCCGCCTCGGCGTGGTCCGCGACTCGGCCTGAGGCCATCCCGGTCTCCCCTGCGGGAGACCGGCGCTTCTCAGTCCTGGCCGCCGCGCAACTGGTGGATCTGCCGCCGCTGCTTCTTGCTCGGCCGCCCCTCGGTCTGTACGCCCAGCGCCCCGGCCTTGCGCATGGCCGCCGCGCGCTCGCGGCTTTCCACGCTGTCCGCGGTTTCCTCGTAGAGAGCCTGGGCCTCCGGCGCGCCACGCCGGACTACGGAAAGCGCGCGAATCGTCACGGTTCGCTCGTCGAAGCCCGTACGAATGGTCAATTCCTCCCCTACCCTGGGTTCCTTGCTCGGCTTGCACCGCTCGCCCCGGCAATGCACCTTGCCGCCCTCTATCGCGGCCTTGGCCAGCGCCCGGGTCTTGAAGAAGCGCGCCGCCCAGAGCCACTTGTCCAGGCGCACCTTGTCGTCGTCTTTCTCGCTCACTGGCATTTCCCGTATTCGTTCCGCCGCTGTCTCGCGACTGTCATCGACAGCCGCTAGGTTCGTCTTCGGCATCCTCGGGCAGCCGTCTGGCGGCCGCCCATAGCCCTGCTAGAATGCCGGCAAAACGCCTGGAATGCCTACCCGTGAAGACATTCGACCAGCTTTCCGTCATCGGTCTGCGCGAGTGGATCGCCTTTCCCGAACTGGGCATGGTCGGGCTGCGCGCGAAGATCGACACCGGCGCCAGCACCTCCAGCCTACATGCCTCGGACATCGTTCCCTTCGAGCGCGACGGCGAGAAGTGGGTGCGCTTCACCGCCCACCTCGGCACGCTGGTACAGCGCCGGCACCGTTGCGAAGCGCCGATGGTCGCGCGCAAGACCATTCGCAGCTCCAACGGCCAGGCCCAGACCCGCTACGTGATCCGCACCACCCTGGCGCTGGGCGATCGCATGTGGCCGGTGGAGTTCACCCTGGCCTGCCGCAAGTCCATGCGCTATCGCGTGCTGCTCGGCTCCAAGGCGCTGATCGCCGGGCAACTGGTGGTCAACCCGGCCCTGGCCTACGTCCAGGATCGTCCCGAGTCGCCGGCCGCCCTGCCCGCGGCGACGGGCATCAACCTGCTCGACGGGAGTCCGGTTTGAGCCATTCGCCGGCAGCACCTGTCCAACCTCCATCCATTCCCGAAACGGCCGGTCCAATGCCTGCCGCGACGACAACCCACAGCCTCGCCGCCGCTGCCCGCCAGCCGGTCCAACCCATCCACAGGTGCTGAATGAAAATCGCCGTGCTGTCGCGCAATCCCCGGCTCTACTCGACCCGTCGCCTGGTGGAGGCCGGGCGGGAGCGCGGCCATGAAATGGTGGTCATCGATACGCTGCGCGCCTACATGAACATCGCCAGCCACAAGCCGCAGATCCACTACCGGGGACAACCGCTGGAGGGCTTCGACGCGGTGATCCCGCGCATCGGCGCCTCGGTGACCTTCTACGGCTGCGCGGTATTGCGCCAGTTCGAGATGATGGGCGTGTTCCCGCTCAACGAGTCGGTCGCCATCGCTCGCTCGCGGGACAAGCTGCGCTCGCTGCAACTGCTCTCGCGCAAGGGCATCGGCCTGCCGGTGACCGGCTTCGCCCACTCCCCGGACGATGTCCCGGACCTGATCGAGATGGTCGGTGGCGCACCGCTGGTGATCAAGCTGCTGGAGGGCACCCAGGGCATCGGCGTGGTCCTCTGCGAAACCGAGAAGGCCGCCGAATCGGTGCTCGAGGCTTTCATGGGGCTCAAGCACAACATCATGGTCCAGGAGTACATAAAGGAAGCCGGCGGCGCCGACATCCGCTGCTTCGTGGTCGGCGACAAGGTGATCGCCTCGATGAAGCGCCAGGCAGCGCCCGGCGAGTTCCGCTCCAACCTGCACCGCGGCGGCAGCGCCAGCCTGATCAAGATCACCCCGGAAGAACGCATGACCGCCATCCGCGCCGCTCGCGTGATGGGCCTGAACGTCGCCGGGGTGGATATCCTGCGCTCCAACCATGGTCCGCTGGTAATGGAGGTGAACTCCTCGCCGGGCCTGGAAGGTATCGAATCCACCACCGGCAAGGACATCGCCGGGATCATCATCCAGTACCTGGAAAAGAACGGCGGCCCCCACCTGGCCAGGACGAAGGGAAAGGGGTGAGCCGGACCAGACAACGCATGCGCTGTCCCAGCGCATCGGACGCACCGCATTACGCTGGCGATCCCGGCCTCGACAGAAGGTCCATGCCACGCTTGAATGAAGCACCGCCGCAACCGATGCCGGAAACCCCGCCGAACCCCGGGCTCTTCCGGCACTCGAATCCTTTCCTGACGCTTCATGGAATCGCCGCATGACCCCTCGTCCCTCCTCCGACCAGACCTGGCAGCCCATCGACGGCCGGGTGGCGCTGATCGCGCCAGCCTCGGCCATCGCCACCGACGTGCTGGAGGCGACCCTGCGGCAACTGGAAGTGCACGGCGTGGACTACCATCTCGGCCGCCACGTCGAAGCCCGCTACCGCTACCTCGCCGGGACGGTCGAGCAGCGCCTGGAAGACCTGCACAACGCCTTCGACATGCCGGACATCTCCGCGGTCTGGTGCCTGCGCGGCGGCTACGGCTGCGGCCAGTTGCTGCCGGGCCTGGACTGGGGGCGCCTGCAGACGGCCTCGCCGCGGCCACTGATCGGTTTCTCCGACATCTCGGTGTTGCTCAGCGCTTTCCACCGCCACGGCCTGCCTGCGATCCACGGCCCGGTGGCCACCGGACTCGGTCTGTCGCCGCTCAGCGCCCCCCGCGAGCAGCAGGAGCGGCTAGCCTCTCTGGCCTCGGTCAGCCGCTTGCTGGCCGGAATCGACCATGAACTCCCGGTGCAGCACCTCGGCGGACACAAGCAACGCGTCGAAGGCGCGCTGATCGGCGGCAACCTCACCGCCCTGGCCTGCATGGCCGGCACCCTCGGCGGCCTGCACGCCCCGGCGGGGTCGATCCTGGTCCTGGAGGACGTCGGCGAACCCTACTACCGCCTGGAGCGCAGCCTCTGGCAATTGCTCGAAAGCATCGACGCGCGCCAGCTCGGCGCGATCTGCCTGGGCTCGTTCACCGATTGCCCGCGCAAGGAAGTCGCCCACAGCCTGGAGCGGATCTTCGGCGAATACGCCGCCGCCATCGAGGTGCCGCTCTACCACCACCTGCCCAGCGGGCATGGTGCGCAGAACCGAGCCTGGCCTTACGGGAAGACCGCGGTGCTCGAGGGAAACCGGTTGCGCTGGTAGGGACGGGGCGCGCCCCTCTCCGTAAGCGCGAGAGGGGTTGGGAAGTGCCGCTGGAACGGCACAAACCCGTCGAGTATCAGGCCGCGCCGCGCGGTAGCAGCAACCCCAGCGGCAGGCAGACCCGCGCTTCCAGGCCGCCGCCATCGCGGTTGCGCAGTTCGACGCTGCCGCCGTGCTGGGCGGCGATGCGCTTGACGATCGCCAGGCCGAGGCCGGTGCCCTTGCCGCCACGCGCCTTGTCGCCGCGGATGAAGGGATTGAAGATGCTGTCCACTTCCGCGGGATCGATGCCCTGGCCGCGATCGAGCACACTCAGCACCACGTAGGGCGCCGCGCTTTCGCCGGCCACGTAGCTGGCCACCTCAACCGAGCCGCCACCGTGGTTCAGGGCATTGTCGATCAGGTTGCCCAGCAGACGCTTCATCGACACCCGCCGCAACGGCATCGCCGGTACCGGCTGCAAGGCCATGCGCACCTGCTCGCGAGTCTGGTTGAACGGTGCCACCACCTCGCGCACCAGGTCGGTCAGGTCGCCCTCCTCCACCGGCTCGTCGCGGCCGTCGCGGATGAAGGCGAGGAACTGGTCGAGGATCGCATCCATGTCCTCGATGTCGCGGACCATGTCCTCGACCATCTCCCGTTCGCTCTCCGGCAGCAACTCCAGCGACAGGCGCAGGCGTGTCAGCGGGGTGCGCAGGTCGTGGGAGACACCGGCCAACATCAATTCGCGTTCGCGCCCGCCCTGCTCGATGTCCTCGGCCATCTGGTTGAAGGCGCGATACACCTCGGCCATTTCGCTTGGCGTCTCCGGCCCCAGCGGCAGGCGCACGCTGCGCCCCTGGCCGAACTGGCGGGCGGCGACCACCAGGCGCTTGAGCGGCTGGCTGAGCTGGCGGACGAAGATCCAGGCGGCGGCGGTGGAGAGCAGGCCGATGCCGAGGAACCAGCCGAGCACGCTCCAGATCCGTTGGCCACGCAAGGGATGCGGATACAGCGGCACCGCCAGCCAGCCTTCGCCGAGGCTCGGTGCGCGCACCCAGAGCTGCGACGGCTGGTGGATACGCAGGCGGGTCTCGGTGTCCGGCCCCAGCTCCATCTGCATCTGCCGCTGGAAGATTTCCGTGTACGGCCAGTGCTGCTCGCCGGGCTGGTCGGCGCTGCTCGGCACCCAGCGCAGGCCGGAAGCCTTGGCGATGGCCGCGCGCGACTCCTCGTCGGCAGCCCAGAACGCGCGGATGGTCAGCGCCGCGCCGTGGCTGTACTGGCGGTCGACGATCACGTCCTCGTTCATCAGCAGGTAGACCAGGGTCAGCGCCTTGGAGAACAGCACGACGATCAGCACCAGCCAGAGGGTGCGGGCGAAGAAGCTTTGCGGGAACCAGAGCGGCGTTTTCATCGATCGGACCGGTTGCGCGCCGGCGGACGGGGCCGACGCCTGTTGCGGGTAAGACGACGCGGCCGGTGCATCGCTGCACCGGCCGCGCGGAGACTCAGGCCTTGCGCGCGTTGCCGTCCGGCACGAACACGTAGCCGACACCCCAGACCGTCTGGATATAGCGCGGCTTGGACGGGTCCGGCTCGATCAGCCGGCGCAGGCGCGAGATCTGCACGTCGATGGAACGCTCCAGGGCATCCCACTCGCGGCCACGGGCGAGGTTCATCAGCTTGTCCCGGGTCAGCGGTTCGCGGGCGTGCTGCACCAGGGCCTTGAGCACGGCGAACTCGCCGGTGGTCAGCATGTGTACCTCGTCGCCCTTCTTCAGTTCGCGGGTGGCGAGGAACAGCTGGTAGTCGCCGAAGGTCACCACCTCGTCGGCACCGGCAGGCGCGCCGGGCACCAGCGGCGCCTGGCGGCGCAGCACGGCCTTGATCCGCGCCAGCAGTTCGCGCGGGTTGAACGGCTTGGCCAGGTAGTCGTCGGCGCCCAGTTCCAGGCCCTGGATGCGGCTGCCCTCGTCGCCCTTGGCGGTGAGCATGATGATCGGCACCTGGTTGTTCTGTTCGCGCAGGCGGCGGCAGGCAGTGAGGCCGTCCTCGCCGGGAAGCATCAGATCGAGCACAACCAGCTGGAACAGTTCGCGGGATAGAAGGCGATCCATCTGCTCGGTGTTCTCCACCGCGCGGACGCGGTAGCCCTGCTCGTCGAGGAAACGTTCGAGCAGGCGGCGCAGGCGGGCGTCGTCGTCGACGACGAGGATCTTTTCACCTTCGGCCAGGGCGGCAGGGTTCGACATAGAAACTCCCAGAATGAGTCAGGCGGGCATTATCGCCCAGGTAGCGGCTGGGCCGGACTGTCCATTGTTAGCAGATTTTTCCCCGACCAGCCGCCCTCCAAGGCGAAACTTGGCAGGTATAATGCGGCGCTTTTGCGGCGGGGCGTTGTCTACACGGCCCGTTTTCGTTCGTTTTACCAGGTGGATCAATGGACAGCATCAACACCCGTATCGCCGAAGAGCTCTCCGCACTGCCCTCCGGCCGCGTTCAACCGCAGCAAGTCGCCGCTGCCGTCGCCCTGCTCGACGAAGGCTCCACCGTTCCCTTCATCGCCCGTTACCGCAAAGAGGTCACCGGCAGCCTCGACGATACCCAGTTGCGCATGCTGGAAGAGCGCCTGCGCTACCTGCGCGAACTGGAAGAACGCCGCGGCGCGATCCTCGCCAGCATCGAGGAACAGGGCAAGCTGACCCCCGAACTGGCCCGCGACATCAAGCTCGCCGACACCAAGACCCGTCTCGAAGACCTCTACCTGCCTTATAAGCAGAAGCGCCGCACCAAGGGCCAGATCGCCCTGGAAGCCGGCCTCGGCGCGCTGGCCGACGCACTGTTCGACGACCCGACCCTGGTCCCGGAAAGCGAGGCCGCGCGTTTCGTCGACGCCGAGAAAGGCTTCGCCGACGTCAAGGCGGTGCTGGAAGGCGCCAAGTACATCCTCATGGAGCGCTTCGCCGAAGACGCCACGCTGCTCGACAAGCTGCGCGTGTTCATGAAGAACGAAGCGACCCTGACCGCCCGCGTGGTCCCCGGCAAGGAACTGGAAGGCGCCAAGTTCAGCGACTACTTCGAACACGACGAGCCGCTGAAAAGCGCCCCGTCGCACCGCGCCCTGGCGATCTTCCGCGGACGCAACGAAGGCGTCCTCAGCGCCTCGCTGAAGGTCGGCGAGGAAGCGCCGGGCACCCTGCACCCAAGCGAAGTCATGATCGCCGAGCGCTTCGGCCTGTCCAACCAGGGCCGCGCCGCCGACAAGTGGCTGGCCGAGGTGGTGCGCTGGACCTGGAAGGTCAAGCTCTATACCCACCTGGAAACCGACCTGTTCGGCGAGCTCCGCGACGGCGCCGAGGACGAGGCGATCAGCGTGTTCGCGCGCAACCTGCACGACCTGCTGCTGGCCGCCCCGGCCGGCCCGCGCGCCACCCTCGGTCTCGACCCGGGCCTGCGCACCGGGGTCAAGGTCGCGGTGGTCGACGCCACCGGCAAGCTGCTGGACACCGCCACCGTCTACCCACATGCGCCGAAGAACCAGTGGGACCAGACCCTCGCCGTGCTCGCCGCGCTGTGCGCCAAGCACCAGGTCGAGCTGATCGCCATCGGCAACGGCACCGCCAGCCGCGAAACCGACAAGCTGGCCGGCGAACTGATCAAGAAATATCCGGGCATGAAGCTGACCAAGATCATGGTCAGCGAGGCCGGCGCATCGGTGTATTCCGCCTCCGAACTGGCGGCGAAGGAGTTCCCCGAGCTGGACGTGTCCCTGCGCGGCGCCGTATCCATCGCCCGTCGCCTGCAGGACCCGCTGGCGGAGCTGGTGAAGATCGAGCCCAAGTCGATCGGCGTCGGCCAGTACCAGCACGACGTGTCCCAGCTGAAGCTGGCGCGTAGCCTGGACGCGGTGGTCGAGGATTGCGTGAACGCCGTCGGCGTCGACGTCAACACCGCCTCCGCCGCCCTGCTGGCACGCATCTCCGGCCTCAACTCGACGCTGGCGCAGAACATCGTCGCGCACCGCGACGCCAACGGCGCGTTCCGCACCCGCGACGAGCTGAAGAAAGTCAGCCGCCTGGGCGAGAAGACCTTCGAGCAAGCCGCCGGCTTCCTCCGCGTGATGAACGGCGACAACCCGCTGGACGCCTCGGCGGTGCACCCGGAAACCTATCCGCTGGTGCAGCGCATCGCCGCCGACACCGAGCGCGACATCCGCTCGCTGATCGGCGACTCGGCGTTCCTCAAGCGCCTCGACCCGAAGAAGTTCACCGACGAGACCTTCGGCCTGCCGACCGTCACCGACATCCTCAAGGAACTCGACAAGCCCGGCCGCGACCCGCGTCCGGAGTTCAAGACCGCAGAGTTCCAGGAAGGCGTCGAGAGCCTCAAGGACCTCAAGCCGGGCATGGTCCTGGAGGGCGTGGTGACCAACGTCACCAACTTCGGCGCATTCGTCGACATCGGCGTCCACCAGGACGGCCTGGTGCACATCTCGGCGCTGTCCGAGAAGTTCGTCAAGGACCCGTACGAAGTGGTCAAGGCCGGCGACATCGTCAAGGTCAAGGTCATGGAAGTGGACATCCCGCGCAACCGTGTCGGCCTGTCCATGCGCATGAGCGACACCCCCGGCGAGAAGGTCGAAGGCCAGCGCGGCGGGCGTCCCGCCGGCAGCGGCCAGCCGCGCCAGGAGCGTGGCGCCCCGCGCGGACAGAGCGCGCCGCCGGCGAACAACGCCATGGCCGCGCTGTTCGCCAACGCCAAGCAACTGAAGAAGAAGTGACGGAGCCGTCCATGAGCGAGATGCCCGCCCGCGAGCAGATGATCAGCGCCTACAGCGAACTGGTCGGCCTGGACCCGGTCAGCCTCGGCGACGGAGTCGCCGAGGTACGCCTGCCGATGGCCGCGCACCTGCGCAACCGCGGCGGGGTCATGCATGGCGGCGCGCTGTTCTCGCTGATGGACGTGACCATGGGGCTGGCCTGCTCCAGTTCCCATGGTTTCGACCGCCAGAGCGTCACCCTGGAATGCAAGATCAACTACATCCGCGCCGTCGCCGACGGCGAGGTGCGCTGCGTCGCCCGCGTCCTCCATGCCGGGCGCCGCAGCCTGGTGGTGGAAGCCGAGGTGCGGCAAGGCGACAAGCTAGTCGCGAAAGGACAAGGCACCTTCGCCCAGTTGTAAACCGGCGCGGCCGCCATGCGGCAGAATGGCGCGCAACGGCGATCCCGATCCGTGCCGGGCGCCCGCCTCGACGGCTCCCGCCGAAGGCGCGGCGACCGGCCCCAGGACGAAGCGAAAACGCATTTACGTCCTCCCTCTTGTAGACCGCTCGGTCCACCCTCATATTGGGGCGACCGATCTGGGACGCGATCACAAGGAATCCCGACTTGAGCGATCTTCTCTCCCGCCGCCTGGCTCTGCTCGGCGCCGCAGCCAACCTGCCCCTGCTGACCGAGTGCCTGCATGGCATCGAGCGCGAATGCCTGCGAGTCGATAGCGACGGCAAGCTGGCGCTCACCCCCCACCCCCGGGCCCTGGGTTCGACCCTGACCCATCCGCAGATCACTACCGACTACTCCGAGGCCTTGCTGGAGTTCATCACGCCCACGGAAACCGACGTCGCCGACACTCTGGGCGATCTCGAGCGCATCCACCGCTTCGCCAGTTCGAAACTGGACGGCGAATACCTGTGGAGCCCATCGATGCCCTGCGAGCTGCCGGACGAGGAGAGCATCCCGATCGCCCGCTACGGCAGCTCGCTGATCGGCCGCCTGAAGTACGTCTACCGCAAGGGCCTGGCGCTGCGCTACGGCAAGACCATGCAGTGCATCGCCGGCATCCACTACAACTTCTCCCTGCCGGAGAGGCTCTGGCCGCTGCTGCGCCAGGCCGAAGGCAGCGAGCTATCGGAACGCGACTACCAGTCCGCCGCCTACATCGCCCTGATTCGCAATTTCCGCCGCTACAGCTGGCTGCTGATGTACCTGTTCGGCGCCTCGCCGGCCCTCGACGCCGGCTTCCTGCGTGGCCGCCCGAGCCAGTTGGAGCGCCTCGACGAACACACGCTCTACCTGCCCTACGCCACCAGCCTGCGGATGAGCGACCTGGGCTACCAGAACAACGCCCAGGCCGGCCTGACGCCCTGCTACAACGACCTGCAGAGCTACATCGACAGCCTGCGCCAGGCGGTCAGCACGCCCTACCCGCCCTACGAGAAGGTCGGCACCAAGCAGGATGGCGAATGGGTGCAACTGAACACCAACATCCTGCAGATCGAGAACGAGTACTACTCGAGCATCCGGCCAAAGCGCGTCACCTACACCGGCGAGCGTCCGGTGCAGGCCCTGGCCGCTCGCGGCGTGCAGTACGTGGAAGTGCGCTGCCTGGACATCAACCCGTTCCTGCCGCTGGGCATCGACCTGGACGAGGCGCGCTTCCTCGACGCCTTCCTGCTGTTCTGCGCGTTCAGCGACAGCCCGCTGCTGAACGGCGAGTGCAGCGACGCCACCGACAACTTCCTCGCCGTGGTCAAGGAAGGCAGGCGGCCGGGCCTGCAATTGCAACGTCGCGGCCAGCCGGTGGAATTGAAGGTCTGGGCCAACGAGCTACTCGAACGAATCGCCGATACCGCGGCGCTGCTCGACCGCGCACGCGGCGGCGAAGCCCACGCGGCGGCGCTGGCAGCGCAGCGGGCTAAGGTGGCCGATGCGGAACTGACGCCTTCGGCGCAGGTGCTGAAGGTCATGCGCGAGCGCGGCGAGAGCTTCGAAGCGTTCTCCCTGCGCCAGAGCCGCGAACACGCGGAGTATTTCCGCCAGCATCCGCTGGCCGCCGAAGAGCAGGCACGCTTCGAGAAGATGGCCAGCGACTCCCTGGCCGAACAGACGGAGCTGGAACGCGACCAGGATGGCGACTTCGATACCTTCGTCGCCGCCTACCAGGCGAGCATCCTCGGCCTGATCAGCAACTGAGCGAAGCCGGCGCGCCCCTGCGCCCAGGGACGCGCCGGCGGATCACAGGCTCTTCTCGAATACCTGCGAATTGCGCTGGAAGTTGTACAGCGAGGCCCGCGCCGCCGGTAGCCGCTCTACGCTGCTGGGCTGGAAGCCGCGCTCGCGGAACCAGTGCGCGGTCCGCGTGGTGAGCACGAACAGGGTCTTCAGGCCGAGTCCGCGCGCGCGCTCCTCGATCCGCTCCAGCAGTTCGTCGCCACGCCCGCCGTGGCGGTACTCCGGGTTGACCGCCAGACAGGCCAGCTCGCCCGCCTCGGAATCGGCGATCGGGTAGAGCGCGGCGCAGGCGATGATCAGCCCTTCGCGCTCGACGATGCTGAACTGTTCGATCTCGCGTTCCAGCACCTCGCGGGAACGGCGTACCAGGATGCCCTGCTCTTCCAGCGGGCGGATCAGCTCGATCAGCCCGCCAACGTCCTCGATGCCCGCCTCGCGCAACTGTTCGAACTGCTCTTGGGCGACCAGGGTGCCGTTGCCGGTGCGGGTGAACAGCTCGCTGAGCAGCGCGCCGTCCTCGGTGTAGCTGACGATATGGCTGCGCTTGACCCCGGCCCGGCAGGCCTGCGCCGCGGCGTCCAGCAGCTCGGCCTGGTAGCTGTTGCCCAGCCGTTGCAGGTGCGCGGGCACCTGCTGCGGGCGCAGTTCGCGGACCAGCTTGCCGGATGCGTCCAGCAGGCCCTGTTCGGCGCCGTAGAGAATCAGCTTTTCCGCTTCCAGGTCGATGGCGGCGCGCATGGCCACGTCTTCGCAGGCCAGGTTGAAGATTTCCCCGGTCGGCGAGTAGCCCAGCGGCGAGAGCAGGACGATGCTGCGCTCGTCGAGAAGGCGGCCAATGCCCTTGCGGTCGATGCGACGGACCTCGCCGGTATGGTGGTAGTCGACACCCTCGACCACGCCGATCGGCCGCGCGGTGACCAGGTTGCCGCCAGCGACCCGCAGGCGCGCGCCCTGCATCGGCGAGGCGGCCATGTCCATCGACAGCCGCGCCTCGATGGCGATGCGCAGACTACCCACGGCGTCGATGACGCATTCCAGGGTCGGCGCATCGGTCACTCGCAGGTCGCGGTGATAGCGCGGAGCCAGGCCGCGCGCGGCCAGGCGCGCCTCGATCTGCGGGCGCGAACCGTGCACCAGCACCAGGCGCGCGCCGAGGCTGTGGAGAAGGACCAGGTCGTGGACGATATTGCCGAAATTGGGATGCTCCACCCCTTCGCCGGGGAGCATGACCACGAAGGTGCGGTCCCGGTGCGAGTTGATGTAGGGCGAAGCGTGACGTAACCAGTTGACGTAGTCGGGCATGGTGGGGAAAGCCTGTCGTTTCGTGAGCGAGAGCAAAGCGTGAGCGGCCGGGACGGCCCGAAGGGCGCCGTTATCGTCGTCGCAGCAACATCGACAGGCTTCTCCTCACTTTCTGGTTAACGAGACGGATGGATCACGCGCGAGTTTAAACCCTCGGCGGCCCCGCAGCGGCGGGATTCGACCATGGTACGGGGCCTGGGGCCGGAACGAACCGTTTTACCACTATTTCTGAAAAAAACTATCCGAAAACCCCGGTTAACTCGCGCAGCGCTTTTTCGCTAGGCTGCCTCGTTCGCCGTGCCGTCCGGCGCGCAACCACGCGAACGAGGAAAATCCATGAGCGAATACTTCCATCACGTCCTGGTCGGCCTGCTCGCCGTGCTCCCGGTAGCCAACCCGCTGACCAGCGTCTCGCTGCTGCTTGGCCTCGGCGGCAGCCTACCGCCGGCGGAGCGCAACCGGCAGATATTCAAGGCCAGCCTCTACGTGGCGCTGATCATGCTGGTCAGCTTCTACGGCGGCAGCCTGGTGATGCAGGTGTTCGGCATCTCCATTCCCGGCCTGCGCATCGCCGGCGGGCTGATCGTCGCCTATATCGGCTTCACCATGCTGTTCCCCGCCACCACGCCGGACGAGACCGAAGTCCAGCACGACCTGCTGTCGGACGAGGAAAAGATCACCCCGCACTTCCGCGACCTGTCCTTCGTTCCGCTGGCCCTGCCGGGTACCGCGGGGCCGGGGACCATCGCCCTGGTGGTCAGCTCGGCGTCGACGCTGCAATCCACCTACGGAAGCATTCCGCTGTTCATCCACCTCGCGGCGATCACCGTCACCCTGCTCACCGCGCTGATCTTCTGGATCGCCCTGCAAAGCTCCGGGCGCATCATGAAGTTCCTCGGCGAATCCGGGATCGACGCCATCTCGCGAGTGGTCGGCTTCCTGCTGGTGGCGATGGGCGTGCAGTTCGTCATCAACGGCGGCTTCGAGCTGGTCGCCGGCCACGCCGCGCTTCAGTCGGCGGCGGGCGTCAGGCAGTAATGCTGGATCAGCCGGCGCAGCACGCCGACCATCGGTTCGATACGCGCCAGTTCCAGGTGCTCGTCGGGCTGGTGGGCACAGGCGATGTCGCCGGCGCCGAGGACCAGGGTCTCGCTGCCCAGGCGCTGGAAGTACGGCGCCTCGGTACCGAACGCCACGGCCTCGGCGCGATGCCCGGTCAGGCGTTCGGCGACGCGTACCAGTTCGCTGTCCTGCGCCTGTTCGAACGGCGGCACGGCAGGGAACAGCGGCTGGTAGTCGATGCTCACCTGGTGCCGTTCGGCCAGCGGCCGCAGGCGCTGGCGGATCGCCTCGCGCAACTGCTCGGGCTGCATGCCGGGTAGCGGGCGCAGGTCGAATTCCAGCGAACACTGGCCGCAGATGCGGTTGGGATTGTCGCCGCCGTGGATGCAACCGAAGTTCAGGGTCGGCTGGGGCACGCTGAACTGCGGGTTGTTCCAGGCCTGCTGCCATTCCCCGCGCAGCGCCATCAGCTCGCCGATGGTCGCGTGCATCGCCTCCAGGGCGCTGCGCCCGAGGTTCGGATCGGACGAATGGCCGCTCTGCCCGAGAATCTCGATGCGCTCCATCATCACCCCCTTGTGCAGGCGGATCGGCCGCAGGTTGGTCGGCTCGCCGATCACCGTGGCGCGCCCCAGCGGCCGCCCGCTTTCGGCGAGGGCACGGGCGCCGGCCATCGAGCTTTCCTCGTCGCAGGTGGCGAGGATCATCAGCGGCTGGCGGAACGGCTGGTCGAGCAGCGGCAGCAAGGCCTCGATGGCCAGCGGGAAGAAGCCCTTCATGTCGCAACTGCCGAGGCCGTACCAGCGGCCGTCGCGCTCGTCCAGGCGCAGCGGATCGCTGCTCCACAGCGCTTCGTCGTAGGGCACGGTATCGGTGTGGCCGGCCAGCACCAGCCCGCCGGGACCGCTGCCGTAGCTGGCCAGCAGGTTGAACTTGCCCGGCGAGACTTCCCGGATCTCGTAGCGGAAGCCTAGATCGCCCAGCCAGGAGGCCAGCAGGTCGACCACCGGGCGGTTGGTCTGGTCCAGCTCGGGCTGGGTGCAACTGACGGAAGACGCGGCGATCAGCGCGCCGAACTGGTCTTTCAGAGACGGCAACGGCATGGGACTCTCCACACGGATCGAGCCCCATCATGGCCTATCGCGGCGGTGGATAAAACCGTCCGTTCCGGTTCCGCCTGCGCCAGCCGACGAAGACCGCGCTCAGGCACCGAACAGCGCGCGCAGGACCAGGAAGAACAGGATCGCCAGCACCGCGCCGGCCGGCAGGGTCACTACCCAGGACAGGAAGATCGAGCCGATCACCCGCAGGTTGAGCGCGCCGATGCCGCGCGCCATGCCGATGCCGAGCACCGCGCCGACCAGGGTATGGGTAGTGGACACCGGCAGGCCGATGGCCGAGGCGCCAACCACCGTGGAGGCGGTCGCCAGCTCGGCGGCGAAGCCGCGGCTGGGGGTCAGCTCGGTGATCTCCCGGCCGATGGTGGCGATCACCCGGTAGCCATAGGTAGCCAGGCCGATGACGATGCCCACCGCGCCCAGCAGCAGTACCCAGGACGGCACCGGCGAACGGCTCACCAGATCCAGGTCGCCGCCGGCCTGGACCACCGCGACGACCGCCGCCACCGGGCCGATGGCGTTGGCCACGTCGTTGGCACCATGGGCGAAAGCCATGGAGCAGGCGGTGAAGATCATCAGCACCGCGAAGACCCGCTCGACGCTGGCGAAGCCGCCACGCGGATCGGCTCCGCCAGTGGGTCGGATACGCAACAGCAGGACGATACCCAGGCCCATCACCAGGCCGCCGGCGAGCAACGCCAGACCCAGCGTCTGGAGGCCGGAAAGCTCCAGGCCGACATGCTTCAGGCCCTTGCCGACGGTCATCAGCGCGACCATGAAGCCCGCCAGGAACATGTACAGCGGCACGTAGCGGCGCGCGCTGCGGAACGGGTCCTCGGCATGCAGTACCAGCCACTGCACGCTCCTGAACAGGGCGAAGGCGAGCAGCCCGGACAGCACCGGCGTCACCACCCAACTGGCGACGATCGGGCCGATCGCGCCCCAGTGCACCGCGTGCACCGAGACACCGACCGAGGCGAAGCCGATGATCGCGCCGACGATGGAGTGGGTGGTCGACACCGGCCAGCCCTTGATCGTCGCCAGCAACAGCCAGACCCCGGCGGCCAGCAAGGCCGAGAGCATGCCGAAGACCAGCAGGTCGGGGGTCATGTACTGCGGATCGACGATGCCGCTCCTGATCGTTTCGGTGACCTCGCCGCCGGCGAAGTAGGCACCGCAGAACTCGAAGACCATCGCCACCAGGATCGCCTGGCGGATGGTCAGCGCCCGTGAGCCCACCGAGGTGCCCATGGCGTTGGCGACGTCGTTGGCGCCGACGCCCCAGGCCATGAAGAAACCGAACAGGCAGGCGAGTACGAGGAAGGCGAAGCCGTGGTCGGCGATCAGGGACATGGGCGGGGATCCGTATGCGGGCAGAAGGCGGAAAGAAACCTGGCGCTCAACGCGCCAGCAATTGCTCCAGGCGGTTGCCGACCCGCTGGGCGCGGTCGGCGACATCGCCGATCCATTCGATGATCTGGTAGAGGAACATCACGTCCACCGGCGGCAGCTCGCTTTCCAGGCGGAACAGCTCGCGGCGCACCTCGACCTGGATGCGGTCGGTGTCGTTCTCGATCGCCTCGAGTTCCTCCACCATGCTCTCCACCAGACTGGTCTCGCGCCCGCCGAAGCCGGTCTCGAGCAGTTCGTTGAGTTCGTTGACTACCCGCAACGCCTGGGCGCTGGCGTCCACCGAGCGCTGCACGTAGGCGAGCATCTGGCCCTGCAGCGGCAGCGGGATGCGCATGCGCCGGCCGAGCATCAGCCCGGCGATGTCCTTGGCGCGATTGGCGACTTTGTCCTGTACACTGAGCAGCTCCAACAGATCGGAGCGCGGCACCGGAAGGAACAGGCTCTTGGGCAGGTGCATCCGGACGTTCTTCTTCAGCCGATCGGCTTCCTGCTCCAGTCGCACCATGTCCTGCTGAACCTGTTCGACCTGCGCCCAGTCCTCGGCGATCACCGCGCGGAAGAACGGCAACAGGCCGGCCGCGCATTCGTGGGCCTTGGCGATGTGCTGCTGCATCGGCCCGATCGGCGAACGGCCGAACAGGCTGATGAACGGATTGGTCGGCATGGAACGCCTCCCTGATGGAAATGCCGAAAAGTATAGGTCACCCACCCCGCGCGCCTTTGATCTGGAACACCTTCACCCGCGGACGCCTGGCGTCCCGAGCCGGACATCGCCCCATGCAGAAAGAAACCGAAATCAAACTCCGCGTCAGCCGCGCCACCCTGGAAGCCTTGCAGGAGCACCCGTTGCTGAAGAAACGCAACAAATCGGGCTGGGAGCGCCGCGAACTGTACAACCAGTACTACGACACCCCCGGCCGCGAGCTGGCCCGGGCCAAGGTCGCGCTGCGCATGCGCCGCGACGGCGAGCAGTACATCCAGACGCTGAAGAGCCGCGGGCAGAGCGTGGCCGGGCTGTCCGAACGCAACGAGTGGGACTGGTACCTGGAAAAGAACAAGCTCGACCTGAAGAAACTCGACGACAAGTGCTGGCCGGCGGCCCTCAAGGACCTCGACAAGAAGCAGCTCAAGCCGATCTTCAGCACCGACTTCGTCCGCCAGCGCGCCGAGATCGCCTGGGGCCGCGGCAAGGCCAGGGTAGTCGTGGAGGCGGCGCTCGACCTGGGCAAGGTGGTCGCCGGCGACAACCAGGAGGAAATCTGCGAACTGGAGCTGGAACTGCGCCAGGGCGATGCCGCCGCGCTGCTCGAGCTGGCCGCGGAACTGGCCGCCGACCTGCCGCTGATGCCCTGCGACATCAGCAAGGCCGAGCGCGGCTACCGCTTGTTCGACCCGAACAGCTACGAGGTCGATCCCCCGGCGCAGAAACTGCTGGCGGAAACCCCGCTGGACGGTGCCTTCGCCGCCATCGCCTGGTACCTGCTCGGCAGCAGCCAGCGACTGGCCGAACAGTATCGCTTCAACGGCCACTGGCGCCTGCTGGAGGACTGGCTGCAACACCTGCAGGACCTGCGTACCCTGCTCGGCAGCCTCGGCCAGGCGGTGCCACGCGCCAGCAGTCGCGAGCTGCGCGAAGCGCTGGACGCTCTCCTCGCCGACTGGGCGCCGCGCATCGAGCGCGGCCGTGACGACGAGACGCTACGCCAGCAGGCGCCGCAACTGTTCCGCGGCGAACTCGACGAGACCCGCTGGGGCCTGTTCTCCCTGAATGCCTCGCGCTGGCTGCTGGCCAAGGCCTGGACCGAGTCGCGCAACGAGCGCGGCAACCGCCAGGGCGCCGCCGCGCTGGGCAAATGGCTGCTGCGCAGCCTTGCCGAAGAAGCCCAGGCCACGCCGCTGGCGCGCGCCCACCAGCATCCCGAGCTGCTTCCCGACCAAGCGCCGCGCCTGCAGCGCATGCTTACCTGGTTGCGCCTGGCGCGCGGCGTGCTCGACCTGCCGGAAGCCGACCGCCTCTACGGCGAACTGGCCAAGTTGCTGGAGCTGCTGCGGCAACCTGTCGATGCCGAGCGCCTGGCTGCCCGCGCCACGCAGGCCCATACTGTGCTGACGCTCAAACCCTGGAAGGCGCTGATGAAATAAGCTTCGCCGCTACCGCCATCATCCGAAGGGAGTCTGCATGTCCGTGTTCGCCACCGCCGCCCAGGACCGCCTGCTGGACCTCGGCGACCTGCTCCGCGAGCTGGTCGCCCAGGGCCGGGTCGGGCAGGAGCAGGCCGAACAGTGCCTGGCGATCCGCCGCAGCGCAGTGCGCAACCAGCAGCATCCGCTGGAGTTCCTCGCCGCGCAGCAGGTCGAGGATCTCAAGCGCCCCGGACGCAAGCTCGACCTGGAGACCCTCACCCAGTGGCTGGCCGAGTACGCCGGCCAGCCCTACCTGCGCATCGACCCGCTGAAGATCGACGTCGCCGCGGTGACTCCGCTGATGTCCTACGCCTTCGCCCAGCGCCATGGCATCCTCGCCGTCGCGCTGAGTCCGGAGGAAGTCACCATCGCCAGCGCCCAGCCCTTCGTACAGGGCTGGGAAAGCAACCTGGTGCATGTGCTCAAGCGACCGATCAAGCGGGTGGTGGCGAACCCGGCGGACATCCAGCGCTACACCGTCGAGTTCTTCCGCCTGGCCCGCTCGGTCAGCGGCGCCACCTCGCCGGACCAGAAGATCAGCGGCGTCGGCAACTTCGAGCAGTTGCTCAACCTCGGCGCCGCCGACCAGGAGCCGGACGCCAACGACGCGCACATCGTCACCATCGTCGACTGGCTGTTCCAGTACGCCTTCCAGCAGCGCGCCAGCGACATCCACATCGAGCCGCGCCGCGAGCAGGGCACCGTGCGCTTCCGTATCGACGGCGTGCTGCACAACGTCTACCAGTTCCCGCCGCAGGTGACCATGGCGGTGGTCAGCCGCCTGAAGTCGCTGGGACGGATGAACGTGGCGGAGAAACGCAAGCCGCAGGACGGCCGGGTCAAGACCAAGACCCCGGACGGCGCCGAGGTGGAGCTGCGCCTGTCGACCCTGCCCACCGCCTTCGGCGAGAAGATGGTGATGCGCATCTTCGACCCCGAGGTGCTGCTCAAGAGCTTCGACCAGCTCGGCTTCTCCGCCGACGACCTGCGCCGCTGGCAGAGCATGACCAGCCAGCCCAACGGCATCATCCTGGTCACCGGCCCCACCGGCTCGGGCAAGACCACCACGCTCTACACCACGCTCAAGCAACTGGCCACCGATGAGGTGAACGTCTGCACCATCGAGGACCCGATCGAGATGATCGAGCCCTCGTTCAACCAGATGCAGGTCCAGCACAACATCGACCTGACCTTCGCCAGCGGCGTACGCGCCCTGCTGCGGCAGGACCCGGACATCATCATGGTCGGCGAGATCCGCGACCTGGAGACCGCCGAGATGGCGATCCAGGCGGCGCTCACCGGGCACCTGGTGCTCTCCACCCTGCACACCAACGACTCGCCCACGGCGATCACCCGCCTGCTCGAACTGGGCGTACCCTACTACCTGATCCGCGCCACGGTGCTAGGGGTCATGGCCCAACGCCTGGTGCGCACGCTCTGCCCGCACTGCAAGGCGCCGATGCAACTGGCGGACAGCGACTGGCACGAACTGACCCGCCCCTGGAGCGCCCCGCCGCCCAGCGGCGCGCACCAGGCCGTGGGTTGCCTGGAGTGCCGCGACACCGGCTATCGCGGGCGCGCCGGCGTCTATGAAATCATGCTGCTCAGCGATAGCCTGAAAGAACTGATCACCGCCGACACCGACCTGGTCGCCCTGCGCCGCCAGGCGTACAAAGAAGGCACCCGCAGCCTGCGCCTGTCCGGCGCGCAGAAGGTCGCCGCGGGTATCAGTACGCTGGAGGAAGTACTGCGGGTGACCCCGCAGAGCGAACAGAAGTAGCGGCACATCCCGTCGGCGGAGTTCCGACGGTTGCACGGCACAACGCCGGACGGGCCTGCCAGGCCCACAGACAAGGATGTAGACGATGACGAGCGCTCCCCCCGCCGTCCCCGCGCCGACGCTCCCCAGCCCCGGCGCACCGCACCTGCGGCGAGCCGCGAGCGGCGTCCCTGGCCCGATGTGGCTC
>NZ_KV828508.1:140538-188658 GCF_001836405.1 Pseudomonas sp. HMSC057H01
GCTCGGCCGGCCGCCGAGCCGGCGCTGAGGGCCGGCCGATGGAAATCCTGCTGCTACGCCTGGACTTCTGGGACTGGCTGGCCTTCGGTACCGTCCTCCTGCTCCTGGAAATCTTCGGTGCCGGCGGCTATCTGCTGCGGGTCGGCCTCACCGCCGCTTGTGTCGGTGCGCTCGGCGCGCTCCTGCCGGGACTGGCCTGGCCCTGGCAGGTAGGGCTGTTCGTCCTGCTCTCCGGGCTGGTCGCCGCCTTGCATCGACGCCGTCGCCGCAAGGCCGGTAGCGTCGAGGAAACGCCAGGGTTGCAGCGACGCGGCGACGACCTGTTCGGCCGCACCTTTCCCTTGCACCGGGCGATCGTCGGCGGGCTCGGCGAGCTGCGCGTCGAGGACGCGTTATGGCTGGTCAGCGGTCCCGACCTGCCGCGCGGCGCCCTGGTCCGGGTCACCGGCCAGGACGGCGCCCTGCTGCACGTCGAGCCTGCCGCTCCCTGAATCGCTGTAGCTCCCGGCCGGCGGGGGCTGTACGGCAGCGGAAAAAGCGACCGGACGGTCATCCCCGCTGGAACTCCGGGACGGCAAACGCGATCTGATGTAACACGCAGCCCCCTATCAGGAGTTCCCCCATGCGTTCCGTCAAACTCGCCGCCGCCACCCTGGTCATCGCCGCCCTGCCGCTGGGCTCGGCCATGGCCGATACCTTCTGGCGCAACATCATTTCCTCGGGTGCCACCACGGCCTCCACCTACCTGACCTTCCGCCACGACCACAAGCTGATCGTCGCCGCGCAGGACGACGCCGGCAGCTACATCGCCAGCGACGGCGCGATCCGCGGGCCGTACCTGGAAGCCGCCCTGCAGAAGCTGCGCAACGACAACCCGGACCTGCAGGCCAGCGACATGGAACTGGCCAGCGCGATCCTCGCCGGCGGCGAGCAGTCCGCCGTCCAGCAGTAGGCCCCGGCGACCTCGCCTCCGCCCGGAGGCGAGGTCACTCGCGGTAGTCGTCCAGCGGCACGCAGGCGCAGAACAGGTTGCGGTCGCCGTAGACGTTGTCCACCCGGTTAACCGCCGGCCAGTACTTGAACGCCCGCGCATGTTCGCTCGGGGTCACTGCCTCGGCGATCTCGTAGGGTCTCTGCCAGATCCCGGTGACGTCGGCCAGGGTATGCGGCGCCCGTTTCAGCGGGTTGTCCTCCGCCGGCCAGGCGCCGCTCTCCACCTTGCCGATCTCGGCCCTGATGCTCAGCATCGCCTCGACGAAGCGATCCAGCTCCGCCTTCGACTCGCTCTCGGTCGGCTCCACCATCAGCGTGCCCGGCACCGGGAAGGACATGGTCGGGGCGTGGAAGCCGTAGTCCATCAGGCGCTTGGCCACGTCTTCCTCGGTTATCCCGGTCTGCGCCTTGAGCGGTCGCAGGTCGAGGATGCATTCGTGGGCGACGCGCTCGTTGCGCCCGCGGTAGAGCACCGGGAACGCCCCGTCCAGGCGGTTCGCCAGGTAGTTGGCGGAGAGGATCGCCACCTCGCTGGCGTCGGCCAGCTGCGGGCCCATCATGGCGATGTACATCCAACTGATCGGCAGGATGCTGGCGCTGCCCCAGGGCGCCGCGCTGACCGCGTCGTTCAGCGGGTTCGGCCCTTCGACGCGGATCACCGGATGGTTGGCGACGAACGGCGCCAGGTGCCGCTTGACCCCGATCGGCCCCATGCCCGGCCCGCCACCACCATGGGGGATGCAGAAGGTCTTGTGTAGGTTCATGTGCGAGACGTCCGCGCCGATGTCCGCCGGTCGCGCCAGGCCGACCTGGGCGTTGAGGTTGGCGCCGTCCATGTAGACCTGGCCGCCGTGGCGGTGGACCACTTCGCAGATCTCGCCTATCCCCTCTTCGTAGACGCCGTGGGTCGAGGGATAGGTGATCATCAGGCAGGACAGCCGGTCGCCCGCCTCGGCCGCCTTGAGGCGCAGGTCGTCGAGGTCGACGTTGCCGCAGGGATCGCACTCGACGATCACCACCCGCATGCTGGCCATGATCGCCGAGGCCGGGTTGGTGCCATGCGCCGATGCGGGGATCAGGCAGATGTCGCGCTGGCTATCGCCGCGGCTCTGGTGATAGCGGCGGATCGCCAGCAACCCGGCATATTCGCCCTGTGCTCCCGAGTTCGGCTGCATGCAGATGGCGTCGAAGCCGGTGATCGCCCGCAGCCAGGCTTCCAGTTCGTCGATCATCCGGCGATAGCCCTCGGCCTGCTCGCGCGGCACGAACGGATGCAGTTCGGCGAATTCCGGCCAGGTGATGGGGATCATTTCGCTGCTGGCGTTGAGCTTCATGGTGCAGGAGCCGAGCGGGATCATCGCCTGGTTCAGCGCCAGGTCCTTGCCTTCCAGCTGGCGCAGGTAGCGAAGCATCTCGGTCTCGCTGTGGTGGGCGTTGAACACCGGATGCTGCAGGTAGGCCGAAGTGCGTTGCAGGACCGCCGGGATGCCGTCGGCCACCGCCCCGCCATCCAGGTGCGCGACATCCAGCCCGTGGCCGGCGCCGAGGAAGATCTCGAACAGGGTCGCCAGGGTCGCCGCGTCACAGGTTTCGTCGAGGCTCAGGGCCAGCCGCCGGTCGTCGACCACGCGCAGGTTGACCCGTGCCGCCCGCGCCCGTTCGAGGATCGCCGCCTGACGCTCGCCGACCTCGTAGGTCAGGGTGTCGAAGAAGTGCCGGTTGAGCCGCCGCAGTCCCTTGCTTTCCAGGCCCGCCGCCAGCAGCGCGGTCAGGCGCTGGACGCGTTGGGCGATGCGTTTCAGCTCCTGCGGCCCATGGTAGACGGCATACAGCGAAGCAATGTTGGCCAGCAACACCTGGGCGGTGCAGATGTTCGAGTTGGCCTTTTCCCGACGGATGTGCTGCTCGCGGGTTTGCAGGGCCATGCGCAACGCCGGGTTGCCGCGGGCGTCGCGGGAAACGCCGATGATCCGCCCCGGCATTGCCCGCTTGTACCCTTCGCGGGTGGCGAAGAACGCCGCGTGCGGCCCGCCGTAGCCCATCGGTACGCCAAAGCGCTGGGCGCTGCCGAGCACCACGTCGGCACCGAGTTCCCCCGGCGGGGTCAGCACCAACAGGGCGAGCAGGTCGCTGGCGACGCAAGCCAGCGCCTGTTGGCCGTGCAACGCCTCGATAAGCGGGCGCAGGTCGCGGATCTCGCCGCGACTGTCCGGGTATTGCAGCAAGGCGCCGAACACCGCGTGGGCGGCAAGATTGTCCGGCTCGTCGACGACCAGCTCGAAACCGAACGCCTCGGCGCGGGTACGCAACACCGAAACGGTCTGCGGATGGCAATGCGCATCGACGAAGAACCGGTTGCTCCTGGCCTTCGCCACCCGCCTGGCCAGGGCCATGGCCTCGGCGGCGGCGGTGGCTTCGTCGAGCAGCGAGGCGCTGGCCAGGTCGAGTCCGGTGAGGTCGATGGTCAGTTGCTGGAAATTCAGCAGCGCTTCCAGGCGGCCCTGGGCGATTTCCGGCTGGTAGGGCGTATAGGCGGTGTACCAGCCGGGATTCTCCAGCACGTTGCGGAGGATCACCGGCGGCGTCACGGTGCCGTAGTAGCCCATGCCGATCAGGCTGGTCCAGCGCTGGTTGAGTCCGGCGTAGCCGCGCAGGCGCGCCAGGGCGGCCTGTTCGTCGAGCGCGGCGGGCAGTTCCAGCGGCCGGTTGAGGCGGATCGCCGGCGGCACCGTCTGCACGATCAGTTCGGCGCGAGTGGAAACTCCGAGGAAATCCAGCATGGCCTGCTGTTCCGCCGGATCGGGGCCGAGGTGGCGGCGCAGGAAGGCATCGGCGGGCTGGAGCTGGGCGAGGGACGGCGTCTGCG
Organism: Pseudomonas sp. HMSC057H01; assembly: GCF_001836405.1. Taxonomy (NCBI): domain Bacteria; kingdom Pseudomonadati; phylum Pseudomonadota; class Gammaproteobacteria; order Pseudomonadales; family Pseudomonadaceae; genus Pseudomonas; species Pseudomonas sp. HMSC057H01. The sequence continues at coordinate 144,398 of NZ_KV828508.1, forward strand.
ACATGGCTTCGGTCTCGTTGGGGGCGGCATCGCCCTGCCAGCGATCGTCGCCGAACGGATATCGAATGAGAAAGCAACGACGGCGAAAACGCATTTCGCCGCTGCAAAAAGAACAAAGCCTCGAATGATCGAGGCCTTGTCCAAGGATAGCGGGTTTTGTCGCGACTACGCGGCGGCTCAGCCTTCCGCGTCGACGGCGGCCTGGTAGCCAGCGGCGTCGAGCAGCTTGTCCAGCTCGGCCGGATTGCTCGGCTTGAGCTTGAAGAACCAGGACGCGTACGGGTCGTTGTTGACGTCTTCCGGGGTGTCGGCCAGGGCTTCGTTGATAGCGATGACTTCGCCGCCGATCGGCGAATAGATGTCGGAGGCGGCCTTCACCGACTCGACCACGCCCGCTTCCTGGCCGGCGGCGAGGGTCTTGCCCAGCTCCGGCAGCTCGATGAAGACCACATCGCCAAGGGCTTCCTGGGCATGGTCGGAAATGCCCACGGTAACGCTGCCGTCGGCTTCCAGACGAGCCCATTCGTGGCTCTGGGCGTAACGCAGTTCGGCGGGAATATTGCTCATCTTGTTTTCCTCGAAGTCGGGGGCGACGGCGGTCGCCATTGCCAGGTTAGATCAGGGGCTTGCCGTGACGCACGAAACTGGGCTGGACCACCCGTACCGGGTACCACTTGCCGCGGATTTCCACCTCGGCGCGGTCGCCGGTGGCGGCCGGCACGCGGGCCAGCGCGATGGACTTGTTCAGGGTAGGCGAAAAGCTGCCGCTGGTGATCTCCCCCTCACCAATGCCAGCTACCCGCACCACCTGGTGGGCGCGCAGCACGCCGCGCTCCTCCAGAACCAGGCCGACCAGCTTCGGCTGGTCGCCGGCGGCCTTCTGCGCTTCCAGCGCGCGGCGGCCGACGAAGTCCCGCGCAACCGGCTCCCAGGCTACGGTCCAGCCCATGTTGGCGGCAAGCGGGGAAACGCTTTCGTCCATGTCCTGGCCGTAGAGATTGAGCCCGGCCTCCAGGCGCAGCGTATCGCGCGCCCCCAGGCCCGCCGGGGAGATCCCGGCGCCAACCAGCTCGTTGAGGAAGCCCGGCGCCTCGGCGGCCGGCAGCATGATCTCCAGGCCGTCCTCGCCGGTGTAGCCGGTGCGGGCGATGAACCAGTCGCCCTCGGCACGGCCCTGGAACGGCTTGAGTTCGCGTATCAGCGCGGCGCGTGCCGGGGATACCAGTTCGGAGCTGTGCACGCGGGCGTTGGGGCCCTGGATGGCGAGCATCGCCAGGTCGCCGCGTTCCTGCAGGTCGACCTTGAAGCCGGCGGCCTGCGCCTGCATCCAGGCGATGTCCTTGTCGCGGGTGGAGGCGTTGACCACCACCCGGTAGCCGTTCTCGGTCAGGTAGACGATCAGGTCGTCGACCACCCCGCCCTCTTCGTTGAGCATCGCGCTGTAGAGCGCCTTGCCGGTCTCGCCGAGGCGCGCCACGTCGTTCGCCAGGAGATGCTGCAGATAGGCCGTGGCCTGCTCGCCGGCGACGTCGACCACGGTCATGTGGGACACGTCGAAGACGCCGCAGTCACGCCGGACCTGATGGTGCTCCTCGACCTGCGAACCGTAGTGCAGCGGCATGTCCCAACCGCCGAAATCGACCATCTTGGCGCCGAGCGCGACGTGCAGCTCGTAAAGCGGGGTGCGCAATCCCATGGGTATTCTCCTTCCGGGCGTAGCGGGTGCCGTCGGCAGAGACCGCCGGCACGAAATCGCGCGCATTGTAGCCGCAAGCCCCGGAGCAGGACACCATGGAAGCGTGCCGCGATCCGTGCATAGACCCTACGGCCTGCATGGATACTAGGCTCAGCGATCGGAATGATGGGCAGAACGACGAATCAACCCGACCACCGGTAGCAGGCCGACCAGCACCAGGGTCAGGGCCGGCAGCGAGGCGCGCGCCCATTCGCCCTCGCTGGTCATCTCGAAGATCCGTACGGCCAGGGTGTCCCAACCGAAGGGACGCATCAGCAGGGTCGCCGGCATCTCCTTGAGCACGTCGACGAAGACCAGCAGCGCGGCGCTCAGCGAGGCCGGCAGCAACAGCGGCAGGTAGACCCGCAGGAACAGCAGCGGGCCGCCCACGCCGAGGCTGCGCGAGGCTTCCGGCAGCGACGGGCGGATCCGCGCCAGCCCGCTTTCCAGCGGCCCGTAGGCCACCGCCATGAAACGGATCAGGTAGGCCAGCAGCAGGGCGAACAGACTGCCCAGCAGCAGCGGCTTGCCGGCGCCGCCGAGGGCGCTGGAAAGCGGGATCACCCAGTGATTGTCCAGCCAACTGAAGGCCAGCATGATCGAAACCGCCAGGACCGAGCCTGGCAGCGCATAACCGAGGTTGCCCAGGCCCACCGCGCCGCGGATAGCGCGGGTCGGCGCCAGGCGCACGGCGAAGGCCAGCAGCAGGGCCACGGCGACCGTCGCCAGTGCGGCGATGCCGCCCAGCGTCAGGGTATGGCCGATCAGGTCCCAGTAGCGCTCGTCGAGGTCGAAACGGCCCTGGCGCCAGAACCAGACAACCAGTTGCGCCACGGGAATCACGAAGGCGCAGAGGAACACCAGCCCGCACCAGGCGCTCGCCGCCAGCGCCCTGGCGCCGCGCAGGCGGTACAGCGGCGCGCCGCGCGGACGCTCGCTGGCGGCCTTGGCCCGGCCTCGCGTGTGGCGCTCGCCGAGCAGCACCAGGCATACCCCGAGCAACAACAGGCTGGCCAGCTGGGCGGCGCTGGAGAGGCTGTAGAAGCCGTACCAGGTCTTGTAGATAGCGGTGGTGAAGGTATCGAAGTTGAACACCGATACCGCGCCGAAGTCGGCCAGGGTTTCCATCACCGCCAGCGCCAGGCCGGCGCCGATCGCCGGCCGCGCCATCGGCAGGGCGACCCGCAGGAACGCCTGCCAGGGCGACAGGCCGAGGACCCGCGCGGCTTCCATCAGGCCCTTGCCCTGGGCGATGAAGGCGCTGCGCGCGAGCAGGTAGACATAGGGATAGAACACCAGCACCAGGACCAGGATCACCCCGCCGGTGGAGCGTACGCGCGGCAACCGCAGGCCGCTGCCGAACCACTCGCGCAGCAGGCTCTGCACCGGTCCGGCGAAATCCAGCAGGCCGACGAAGACGAACGCCAGGACGTAGGCCGGGATCGCGAACGGCAACATCAGCGCCCAGTCCAGCCAGCGCCGCCCGGGGAATTCGCAGAGGCTGGTGAGCCAGGCCAGGCTGACCCCGAGCAGAGTCACGCCGATGCCGACGCCGAGCACCAGGGTCAGGGTGTTGCCGAGCAGGCGCGGCAACTGGGTATCCCACAGGTGGCTCCAGATTTCCCGGTCGATCTCCAGCCAGCTCAGCAGCAGCACGCTGAGCGGCAGCAGCACCAGCGCGGCAACGGTGAAGGTGATGGGGTACCAGCGGCGGGGAGCGGGATGGGCCACGAAATCCTCGGTGCGGAACGAACGACGCCCCGCTCGGACGAGCCGGGGCGCCGAGTATAACCGGCGGTCAGTTCCAGCCGGCGCGGTCCATCAGGCGAATCGCCTCGGCCTGGCGCTTGCCGGCGACTTCCACCGGGATGCTGTCGGCCTTGAAGCTGCCCCAGCTGGCGACTTCGGCTGACGGCGCGACCTGCGGGTTGGCCGGGAATTCCTGGTTGATCCCGGCGAACAGCGCCTGGGCATCGGGCCCGGTCATCCATTCCACCAGCGCCTTGGCTGCCTCGGGATGCGGTGCGTGGCGAGTCAGGCCGATGCCCGACAGGTTGACGTGGACGCCGCGGTCGGCCTGGTTCGGCCAGAACAGCTTGACCCGCAGGTTCGGGTTCTGCTTGTGCAGGCGTCCGTAGTAGTAGGTATTGACGATGCCGACGTCGCACTGGCCGGCGTCCACCGCCTGGATCACCGCGTTGTCGTCGGCGAATACGTCGGTGGCCAGGTTGTTCACCCAGCCCTGGAGGATTTCCTCGGTCTTCTGCGCCCCGTGGGTCTCGATCAGGGTCCCGGTCAGCGACTGGTTGTAGACCTTCTTCGCCGTGCGCAGGCACAGGCGGCCTTCCCATTGCTTGTCGGCCAGGGCTTCGTAGGTGCTCAGCTCTTCCGGCTTGACCCGCTCGGTGGAGTAGACGATGGTCCGCGCGCGCAGCGAAAGTCCGGTCCAGCTATCGGTGCTGGAACGATACTGCGAGGGAATGTTCCGTTCGATGGTGGCCGACTTGAACGGTTGCAGCAGGCCCATCTGCTCGGCCTGCCAGAGGTTGCCGGCGTCCACGGTGAGCAGCAGGTCGGCCGGGGTGTTCGCGCCTTCGGCCTTGATCCGCGCCATCAGCGGCGCTTCCTTGTCGGTGATGAACTTGACCTTCACGCCGGTCTTGCTGGTGTAGGCATCGAACACCGGCTTGATCAGCTCGTCGATGCGCGAGGAATACACCACCACTTCGTCGGCGGCCTGGGCCAGGCCGGTGATGCCCAGAGCCAGGGCGGCGAGTAGAGCTTTGCTTGCCTGCATGAAGAACAGCCTCGTCAGCGGAACGTAGGCACGAATGATAAGAAATCTCGCTTGCGAACCCGCGCGACTAAATGTGTCGGGGTGTTTCGCCTGCGTCCAGGCCGCCGAGGATGGCGAGAAACGCCTCCACCGCGGCGCTGCGGCCATGGCGGCGGGTGAAGACGAGGAAATCGGCCAGCGCCTCGGGCTCGGCCAGCGGGCGATAGACGACTCCGGCCCGGGCCAGCGCGGTGCTGCAACGCGGCACCAGGGCAACGCCCTGGCCGGCCGCGACCAGGGCGATGATCGAGGTGATCTGGCGTCCGGCCGGTCCCCTCGTCAGCGCCAGCCCGGCCTTCCGGTAGAGGCGCTCAATCAGTTCGTTGAGGCCGGAGCCGTAGTCCAGCGGAAACAGGATCAGCGGCCGATCACGCAGATCGTACAGGTCGATCCGCTCTTGCCGCGCCAGCGGATCGCCGTTGGGCACGGCCACCACCAGCGGCTCGCCGCCCAAGGCCAGCACCTCGATGCCGACCTGGCCTTCCGGCGGCGGCAGGCGCCCCAGCCCCACATCGATGCCGCCTTCGGCGATCTGCGCCCATTGCGCTGCCGAAGCGCCTTCGAGCAGCTCCAGTTGCACCTCCGGATGGCGCTCGCGGAACAGTCGGATCGCCTCGGTGAACAGGTCCGACAGGGCGATGGAGCTGGCGTAGCCGAGGGTCAGGTGGCCGGCCAGCCCCTGCGCCAGCTTGCGGGCGAAGCCGGCGGTGCGCTCCAGTTGGTCCAGCAGGCCGCGTGCGTAAGGCAGGAACAGGCTGCCCTCGGCGGTGAGGGTCACCGCCCGGCTGGAGCGGTCGAACAGGCGAAAGCCCAGCTCTTCCTCCAGCGCGGATATCTGCCGGGTCAAGGGCGGCTGCGCCATGTGCAGGCGCTGGGCGGCGCGGCCGAAATGCAGGGTTTCGGCAACGGCTGCGAAGCAGCGCAGGCGGCGTAGGTCGAGCATGCGGTTCCTCGGTATCGATCGGTCCTGAATCGGTATTGGCCAGCCCGTCGGGAGCACCCCTATAACAGGGGGTTTCTCGTCCAGGCAGAGCGTTCCATGAATTCGTCCCAGGGTTTCCCCCGCCTCGCGCTGTTTCTCTGCGGTTGCGCTGCGTTCCTCAATCTCTATACCACCCAGGGCATCTTCGACGAACTGGCGGCGAGCTTCCACATCAGCGCCCATCAATCGAACTGGAGCATCACCGCCACCACCCTGGCGGTGGCCCTCGCCGCGCCCTTCGTCGGCCGGCTCAGCGGCGGCCGCGAGCGCAGCCGGGTGATCGCCTTCGCCGCCAGCCTGCTCTGCGTGCCCATGCTGCTGGCCGCCCATGCCGGCAGCTTCGCCGCCTTCCTGCTCTGGCGCTTCGCCGAGGGGATGCTGATTCCCCTGCTGTTCGCCAGCAGCGTGGCCTACATCGGCGAGCGCTGGAGCGGCGGCGCGGTCATCGAGCTGACCAGCCTCTATGTCGCCGGGACCATCCTCGGCGGCTTCGCCGGACGCTTCCTCACCGGCCTGCTGACCGAGGAATGGGATTGGCGCGTCGCCTTCCGGATCCTCGCCGGGCTGACCCTGCTCATCGCCGTCGCCATCCGCGCGCTGCTCCCTGCCAATTCTGGCAGGCACTCGCCCGCACCCGGGAAACGCCCCTTAGTATCCCGTGAACTGTTCCGGGCTCCGCTGCTGTCGTCCTACGCGGTGGGGTTCTGTGTCCTCTTTTCCCAGGTCGCCATGTTCACCTATATCGGCATCCATCTCAGCCGTCCGCCGTACAGCCTGGACACCGCTCAGCTCGGCTCGATCTACGCGGTGTTCCTCCTCGCCCTGCTGGTGATTCCCGCCAGCGGCCGCCTGGCCCGCGCCCGCCCGCACCGCCAGTTGCTGCTGGGCGCATCGCTGCTGGGCGTCTGCGGCTCGCTGCTGACCCTGGCGCCGGGCCTGCCGACGATTCTCGTCGGCCTGGCTCTCAGCGCCACCGGCGTGTTCCTCGCACAGTCCACGGTCAACGCTTTCACCGCCAGCAACGCCGGGACCGACAAGGCCGGCGCCGTCGGCCTCTACCTGACCTGCTACTACGCCGGCGGCAGCCTCGGCGCGGTGCTGCCGGCGCCATTCTGGGACCGCTGGGGCTGGCCGGGCTGCCTGGGCCTGATCCTCCTGGCCCAGTTGCTGCCGTTGCTGCTGACCCGCTACGGCTGGTCCGCACCACAGGCCGAACGCGCGGCCCTGCGCGCGTCGCAAGGAAGACCGTAACCATCGCAAGAACAACAAGAACCGACAGGAGGTTAGCCATGAACCATGTCATCACCCCCCACAGCAAGCTGCTCGGCGTCATCGAGCCAGTCCTCAACGACATGCCCGCCGGAACCCTGCGCCATGCGCTGTTCCGGGCCTTCTGGGACGAGACGGCGTCGTTGCTGGACATCGAGGACGCCTTCGCCCGGGTCACCGCCCGGCGCCAGGCGGTCGAGCCGCTGCGCAAGTTCTTCGCCAGCTGGTCGAAGACCAACAACTCGGCGGCCAGCGTTTCCGGGCTGGCCAATCGCCTGACCCTGCTGGCCCGTTCGGAACAGGGTTCGGCAGCGGCAGACCAGCTCTATCGAGGCTGCGGCAGCCTGCAACGGATCACCGACGAAGACCTCGGCGCCCTCGGCAACACCGTGCATGCCGATCTTTTCTACACCATGGCCACCACCCTTTGCGGCGACGACCGCTGGCTGCTGCGCGAGAACTGCCTGCCTTCGGCGCAGGCGTTCAAGGACTGGACCGACCGCCAGCGCCTGCGCGAGCGCGACCTGATGCAGGGACTGCTGACCACGCTGGTACACGAGGTCTATACCCACGGCGAGGTGGAGTACATCCACCCGCTGTACAAGGAATGGTTCAGCCGCGACATGGGCGTACCCGCCGAACGCGCCCGCGCCACCGTGGCCTGGGTAACGGTGCACACCGGCGGCACCGAGAGCAATCACTTCGCCCACGCCACGGCGGCGGTGAACGCCTTCGTCGAGGCGATGGAAATCGAGGTGAACGAAGAAGCCGCGCGCAACCTGTTCGGGCTCTACCTGCGCAACAAGGCGCAGGTCATGCGTGACTGCGCGGCGATGTTCTGAGGACTGGCGGCCCTCCCGTCAGGGGAGCCGCCCCGCTCAGACTCGTGCCAGCGCCGGCAGGTCGCCGCTGAGGCCAAGCGCCTGGCGGACGAACAGCGCCTTGGCCTCGTGATGGCCGTCGACCAGGCGCAGGCCGGCGTTGCGCAGCCAGCGCAGCGGCAACCGGTCGGCCTGGAACAGGCGTTCGAAGCCTTCCATCGCCGTCATCATGCCCAGGTTGTGCGGCATCCGCCGCCGCTCGAAGCGACTCAGCACGCGTTCGTCGGCAAGCCGTTCGCCGCGCTCCAGGGCATGCAACAGAACCTCGGACAGCACCGCCGCATCGAGGAAACCCAGGTTCACGCCCTGTCCGGCCAGCGGGTGGATGGTGTGCGCAGCGTCGCCGACCAGCGCCAGGCCCGGCTCGACGTAACGCTTGGCGTGCCGCTGGCGCAGCGGGATGCACAGGCGCCGGTCGGCATGCAGGATGGCGCCCAGGCGCCGTTCGAAAGCTTCGCCGAGGGCAGCGCGGAAGCCATCCTCGTCCAGCGCCATCAGCCGTTCTGCCTGTTCCGGGGTGGTCGACCAGACGATCGAGCACCAGTGTTCGTCGCCGCGGTCCGGCAGGGGCAGGAAGGCCAGCGGGCCGTCGTCGGTGAAGCGCTGCCAGGCGGTTGCGCGGTGCGCGTTCTCGCAGCGCACGCTGGTGACGATGGCGTGGTGCAGGTAATCCCATTCGCGGGTGGCGCAGCCGGCCAGGCGGCGTACCGCCGAGTTGGCGCCGTCGGCGGCGACCACCAGCGGCGCGCGCAACTGACGGCCGTCGGCCAGGGTCAGCAGCCAGTCGTCACCGGAGTGGCGCATCTGTTCCAGGCGCGCGTTGGCCAGCAGGCCGGTGGTGGAATCGTGCAGGCGTTCCAGCAGAGCGTCCTGCACCACCCGGTTCTCGACGATATGGCCGAGCACCTCGGCGTGCACGCTGGCGGCGCTGAAGCCGATCCGCCCGGTGCCGGAGCCATCCCACACCTGCATCTCGCGATAGGGCTCGGCGCGGCGCGCGACGATGCCGTCCCAGGCGTGCAGGCGCTGGAGAATCCGCCGGCTGGCTTCGGACAGCGCGCTGACCCGCGGCTCGTAGGGCGCCTCCGGCTTGAACGGCGCCACGTCGAGCGAGCCGCCGTCCACCAGCAGCACCTCCAGGCCGCTGCCCTCCAGGGCCAGGGCCAGGGCGCTACCGACCATGCCGGCGCCGACGATGACCAGATCCGCGTGCATATCCTCGTTCTCCACTCGTGGGCCCTCTTCAGGCCGCGTTCCGCAGGCGCGGCTTGAGCCGCACGTACAGGGTTTTCTGAACCCGCGCCACCAGGGTGCCGGCGTCGTCGCGCACTTCGGCGTGCAGCCGGGGCAGGTACTTCTCGCCGCCGGCGGTCCGCTCACGGACCTCGTCGAGCAGCTTCTGGTCGATGCTGAAATGCGCATGCACCGGGCCCTTGCCCGGGCTGACGAACTCGATGTTGGCCGCCTTGTCCCAGACCACGTAGTCGCGGCCCAGGTTCTCCATCAGCATCAGCATGAAGAACGGGTCGGTCATCGCGTAGAGGCTGCCACCGAACTGGGTGCCTACATAGTTGCGATTGAGCCGGTTCAGGCCCATACGCACCCGAACCTCGCGAAAATCGCCAGCGATGTGCCGCACACGGATGCCCGCCCCCAGGAAGGGCGGGTAGAGGTTCATGGCGAAGCGCAGCAGGCGGGCCTTGCGCGCCCTCGACCAGACCGGCATGGCGCTACAGCGGCCGCGCGCCGAGGCCCATGGCCTGACGGGCGAACCAGCGCTTGGCCGGCGGCAGCAGGTCGAGCCCGAGCAGGCCGAGGTTGCGCCCGGCGCCGAGCAGCGCGCGGTCGTTGGAGAACAGCCGGGTCACCCGGTCGGAGAAGCCGACGGTCATCTGCTGGTCCAGGCGCTGCCCATCGAGGTAGCGCTGCAGCACGGCGAACTCGCCCAGCGGCGCGTCGTCGTGGAGCAGGGCGTCGACCAGCGCCAGGGTGTCGCGCAACGACAGGTTGAAGCCCTGGCCGGCGATAGGGTGCAGACTGTGCGCAGCGTTGCCCAGCACCACCAGGTGCGGACGCACCTGCTCGCGGGCCTCGACCAGGTGCAAGGGGTAGCAGTGCCGTGCGCCGACCTGGCGGAAGGCGCCGAGGCGGTAGCCGAAGGCAGCCTGCAGCTCGCCGAGGAAGGCCGCGTCATCGAGGCCACGCAGACGTTCGGCGTCCTTGCCTGGGCGGGTCCAGATCAGCGCGCAACGGTTCTCCGGCAACGGCAGCAGGGCCATCGGACCGCTGGGGGTGAAGCGCTCGAAGGCCTGCCCGAGGTGCGCCTCGGAGGGCGATACGTTGGCGATCAGCGCAGTCTGCCGGTACGGCGTCTGCTCCACGGCGATGCCGAGTTGTTCGCGCAGCCCGGAACGACCGCCATCGGCGAGGATCGCCAGCTCGCAATCGAGTTGCGTCTCGTCGTCGAGGGTAAGCCGGTAACCGCCCTCCCGGGCTTCCAGGGTCTTCACTTCGGCCGGGCAGTGCCAGCGCACCACCTCGGGGTCGAGCGCCTTCCACAGGCACTGGCCGAGCCAGGCGTTCTCCACCACGTAGCCCAGCGCCGGCACGCCTTCCTCGATGGCGGTCAGGCGGGTGGCGCCGAAGCGGCCGCGGTCGGAAACATGGATATGCAGGATCGGCTCGGCGCGCTCGGCGATCGCCGGCCACAGGCCGAGACGCTCGTAGATCTGCCGGCTGCCGTAGGACAGCGCCGAAGAGCGGGCGTCGTAGCTGGGCTGGTAGGCATTGCCGGGGGCGAAGGGTTCGATCAGCACGATCGACCAGCCGCGCTCCCGAGCGCCGGCCTGCAGGGCCAGCGCCAGCGAGGCGCCGACCAGGCCCCCGCCGATGATCGCCAGGTTGACCTTGCTCATCGTCACCTCAGGCTGCCTCGCTCTTGGCCGCGGCCATCAGCGCCTCGATCTCGGCGACGGTCTTCGGCACGCCGTTGGTCAGCACTTCGCAGCCATTGCGGGTGACCACCACGTCGTCCTCGATGCGTACGCCGATACCGCGCCACTTCTTCGCCACCGAGGTATTGTCCGGGGCGATGTAGATGCCCGGCTCGACGGTCATCGCCATGCCCGGTTCGAGCACCCGCCATTCGCCGCCGACGCGGTACTCGCCGACGTCGTGCACGTCCATCCCCAGCCAGTGGCCGGCGCGGTGCATGTAGAAAGCCTTGTAGGCCTCGTGGGCGATCAGCTCGTCGACGTCGCCCTCCAGCAGGCCCAGGCGCACCAGCCCGGCGGTGATGACCCGTACGGTGGCCTCATGGGCCTCGTTCCAGTGGCGACCGGGGGCGATGTAGTCGAACGCCGCCATGTTGGCTTCCAGCACCAGTTCGTAGATCGCCTTCTGCTCGGGGCTGAAGCGGCCATTGGCGGGGAAGGTACGGGTGATGTCGCTGGCGTAGCAGTCGATCTCGCAGCCGGCATCGATCAGGATCAGGTCGCCGTCCTTGATCGCCGCATCGTTCTCGCGGTAGTGCAGGATGCAGGCGTTGCGTCCGGCGGCGACGATCGAGCCGTAGGCCGGCATCTTCGCCCCGCCCTTGCGGAACTCGTATTCCAGCTCGGCTTCCAGGTGGTACTCGAACAGCCCCGGCCGGCACACCTCCATCGCCCGGATGTGCGCCCGGGCGGAGACCTCGGCGGCGTAGCGCATGACCTTCACTTCGTTGGCGCTCTTGTACAGCCGCTGGTCGTGCAGCAGGTGGTCGAGGGCAACGAACTCGTTCGGCGGCTGCGCGCCCTGGCGGGCCTTGGAGCGGATCACGTTGATCCAGTCCATCAGCCGGCGGTCGAAGTCGGGATTGGCGCCAAGGGCGTAGTAGACCCGGTCGCGGCCTTCGATCAGGCCGGGCAGGATGTCGTCGATATCGCCGATGGGAAAGGCGTCGTCGGCGCCGTACTGGCCGATCGCACCGTCCTGGCCGGCGCGCAGGCCGTCCCACAGTTCACGCTCCGGATCCCGCTCGCGGCAGAACAGCACGTATTCGCCGTGGGCACGGCCGGGAATCAGCGCCATCACCGCCTCCGGCTCGGGGAAGCCGGTGAGGTACTGGAAGTCGCTGTCCTGGCGGTAGACATGCTCGACGTCGCGATTGCGGATGTACATCGGCGCCGCCGGCAGGATAGCGATGCTGTTGGGTTCCATCTGCGCCATCAGCGCCTTGCGCCGACGGGCGTACTCCGACTTGGGGATACGGATCATGCAGAAACCTCAGTGCAGTGAAGGCTTGGGAGCGGGCTCCAGCGGCTTGCCGCACTCGGCGAACAGCAGCAGCGGAGCGACCCGCAGGTATTCCATGACTTCCATATAGTCCGTCTCGCCATCCTCGCTGTCTTCCAGCTGGCCCTGGACCTGGGCGATGGCGGCCATGTCCTGCAGCACTTCCTCGGCCTCGCCGGTCAGGCTGCCTTCGCGGGCGGTGAGGCCGAAGCCGGCGAGGAAACCCTGGCACCATTGGCCGAGCGCCTCGGTGCGCTGGGCGAGCGGGGTTTCGTCGTCGGGCAGGAGCATGACGACGGCGACCTCGCCGGCGGAAAAGTCCTGCCGGACCATGCCGAGCAGGCCGGACAACGCGGCCTTGAGTCGTTCGCCCGGCGCGCCGCCGAGCAGTTCGGCGGCAGCGTGTTGCCAGGCGGCCTCGTCGAAGCCGGCGCCGGCGCAGACCCGACCCAGCAGATGGCCGTGCAGCTCGGCCGGCGAGACCGGCATGGCCGCCTCGGCGAGAAGGGAGGAAAAGGCGCTGTAGGCGGAATTCTGAGTGGACATCTCGGGACCCTGACGGCTGGGCGCCATTGGGGCGCTACACGTGAAATGAAGATGGTTATCCTAGCACCGCCCGCCCCGGCAAGACCATGCGACCGGTTGCCGGCGCGCCGGCCCGGCCGGGGCATTGGCCCCGACCGGGGACGATCCTATATAGTTGTCCAATCACCCCAATTCCCAAGCGAGAGCCCATGGAAGACGCCGATCTGCAATTGTTGACGGCCAAGTTCGACCAGCTGCTCCAGAAGCTGGAACAGCTCAAGGCGGAGAACCGGCTGCTGCGGGCGAACGAAAAGTCCTGGCGCGAAGAGCGCGCTCATCTGATCGAAAAGAACGAAATGGCGAGACACAAGGTCGAAGCGATGATTTTGCGTCTGAAAGCCTTGGAGCAGGACACATGAGCCAGTCGAATACCCTCACCGTGCAGATTCTCGACAAGGAATACTGCATCAATTGCCCGGACGACGAGCGCGCCAACCTGGAAAGCGCCGCCCGTTACCTGGACGGCAAGATGCGCGAGATCCGCTCCAGCGGCAAAGTCATCGGCGCCGACCGGGTTGCCGTGATGGCCGCCCTCAACATCACCCACGACCTGCTGCACCGCAAGGAGCGCCTGGACCAGGAAAGCAGCTCGACCCGCGAGCGCGTGCGCGAACTGCTCGATCGCGTCGACCGCGCCCTGGCGAATCCGGCCGATGCCGGCGAAGCCTGACCCGGGCGCGGCCAATTCGGGTATACTGGCCTCCGCTCCCTGGTGTGTTGGCCAGTCGGTGATGTCCCTGAGCCGATAACTGCAACAACGGAGGTTGCCAGTTGGACCGGTGTGCATGTCCGCACGACGGAAAGCCTTAAGGTCTACTGCAACCGCCACCTTGAACTTTCGGGTTCAAGGGCTAACCCGACAGCGGCACGACCGGGGAGCTACCTTTCCACATGATCGAATCGCAAGACCTCAGCCGCCCGGCCCTGCGCCGCAAGCTCCGCCAGGCGCGCCGCGCGCTCTCCCCCCTGCAGCAACGCCTCGCCGCCCGCGCCCTCTATCGACAACTGGCGCAGCATCCCCTTTTTCGCCGTGCCCGCCATATCGCCCTGTACCTGCCCAACGACGGCGAGATCGACCCGCGTCCGCTGCTGCGTGCGGCGCAGAAGCGCGGCAAGGCCACCTACCTGCCGGTGCTGGCGCCCTGGCCGCGGACGCGCATGGTGTTCCAGCGGGTCGGCAGCGGCGAACGCTGGACCCGCAACCGCTTCCGCATCAGCGAACCGCTGGCCGACGCCGGCCGCCAGCGCAAGGCCTGGGCGCTGGACCTGGTACTGCTGCCGCTGGTGGGGTTCGACGAACAGGGCGGGCGCCTGGGCATGGGCGGCGGCTTCTACGACCGCAGCCTGGCCTACCTGACGAGGCGCAAAAATGGTCACAAACCGACGCTGATCGGCCTGGCCCATGAATGTCAGAAGGTGGATCGACTGGCGCTGGCCAGCTGGGACATTCCCCTGGCGGGAACGGTGACCGATGCGGGCTGGTACGTGGCAGGGAAACGCTAGGAAGGAGGGAGAACCCTGGGTACCGCGTTCCATGCGATACCCGGCGAGTCTTACGGCTGTTGCGTCACCTGGGCGGGCGTACTGGCCTGTCGTTCCCAGAGGCTCTGGGTATAACCGGTGGTGACGACCCCAAGTCCGAAGATGATGACCAAAACCCACAGCAAGTCTGGCTTGCGCTTCATCGATTGCCTCCCCCTTCCAGGCAATTTTCGAGGCCGGTCCTTGCGATTATCTTATCGCCTGAGCACCCTGCCCCGCTGAAAAACGGCATTTTCCGATAAGCTGAAGTCATACGCAATTACACCGGCGACCGGTGGTCACGCGCAGACGTTTCCTACGTACATCTACGAAAGAGGAGCAAAGTTCATGCCTGCCTACTGGCTGATGAAATCCGAGCCGGACGAACTCTCGATCCGCGACCTGCAGCGCCTCGGAACCGCCCGCTGGGATGGCGTGCGCAACTACCAGGCGCGCAACTTCATCCGCAGCATGAACCCCGGCGACCTGTTCTTCTTCTACCACTCCAGTTGCCCGCAGCCCGGCATCGCCGGTATCGCCCGCATCGAGGGCGAAGCCTATCCCGATCCCACGGCCCTGGATCCCGCCAGCCCTTACCACGACCCCAAGGCCAGCGCCGAGAAGAATCCCTGGAGCGCCCGCGACGTCAGCTTCGTCGAAGCCTTCGCCGAGGTCGTTCCACTGGCCCGGCTGAAGGCGCAGGACGCCCTGGCCAACCTCGCCCTGGTGCAGAAGGGCAGCCGTCTCTCGGTGATGCCGGTCAGCGCCGAGGAATGGCAGGCGATCCTGCCGCTGGCGAAACGCTGAAGCCATCGCTCAGGCCATCTGCGAGATGGTCCGGCGGAAACGCCAGAGCGCGCCGAAGAAGAACGCCGAACCGATCGCCACGATGCCGGCGAACTGCGGCCAGACGATGTCGAAACCGGCGCCGCGGAACAGGATCGCCTGGGCCAGGCTGACGAAATGCGTGGTCGGAGCCGCCAGCATGATGTTCTGCACCAGTTCCGGCATGCTTTCCCGTGGCGTGCTGCCGCCCGAAAGGATGTTCAGCGGCAGCAGCACGAGGATGGTCAACAGTCCGAGCTGCGGCATCGAACGCGCCACCGTGCCGAGGAATATGCCCATGGAGGTGGTGGCGAACAGATGCAATCCGGCGCCGAGCAGGAACAGCCCCACCGAGCCGCTGATCGGCACGTCCAGCCAGCCACGCACCACCCACTGCAACGAGAGCCCCGCCGCCACCAGCACCACCAGCCCCATCGACCAGACCTTGGCCATCATGATCTCGAAGGCCGACAGCGGCATCACCAGCAGGTGCTCGACGGTGCCGTGCTCGCGCTCGCGGATCAGCGCGGCGCCGGTGAGGATGATCGACAGCATGGTGATCTGGTTGATCACTTCCATCACCCCGCCGAACCAGGCCTGGGTCAGGTTCGGGTTGAACTCCATGCGCACCTCGATCTGCGCCGGCATGCTCGGCTCCGCGCGGTAGCGGCTGACGAACTCGCGCACCTCGGTGGCGACGATGTTCTGGATGTAGCCCGCGCCGGAGAACGCCTGCCCGGTCTGGGTCGCGTCGACGTTGACCTGGATCGAGGGCTTGCGCCCGGCCAACACGTCGCGCTGGAAGTCCGGCGGAATATCGAGGGTGAAGGTATACAGGCCGACGTCCATGCCGCGATCCATCTCGGCATGCCCGATCATTTCCGGCGGCCGGAAGTACGGGGGCTGGAAGGCATTGACGATACGCGACGAGAGTTGCGAGCGGTCCTCGTCGACCACCGCGATCGGCGCGTGATGCAAGGTTTCCGGAATACCGGTAGCGGAACTGTAGACGCCCAGGGTGAAGGCCCAGACGATCAGTGCCAGCATCGCGTAGTCGCGGCCGAGGCTGCGGAACTCCTTGATGCCCAGGTTGAAGATGTTGGCCAGGCTGCGCATCGCTCAGTCCTCCTGCTTCTTCAGGCAGGCCACGCTGAGCAGGGTCAGCACCACGATGGAAGCGGCAAGCGGCAGGTAGTAGGCCCAGAGATCGGGCAGGCCCAGCGATTTGGAAAAGGCGCCGCGGCTGACCACCAGGAAATGCGAGGTCGGATAGAGCTTGCCGATCCAGGCCGCCGCACCTTCCAGCGAGGACACCGGGTGGATCAGCCCGGAGAACTGGATCGCCGGGATCATGGTGGCGATCGCCACGCCGAATACAGCGGCGATCTGGCTGCGCATGAACGTCGAGAGGAACAGCCCGAGGCCGGTGCTGGTGACCACATAGAGGAAAGCGCCGATGGTCAACGCCAGGAAGCTGCCCTTGAGCGGCACGCGAAATACCACGATGGCCAGGACCAGCATCAGCAGGAAGTTGATCATGCCCATGGCGACGTAAGGCAACTGCTTGCCGACCAGGAACTCCAGGCGCGTCACCGGGGTGACATAGAGGTTGGTGATCGAGCCCAGTTCCTTTTCGCGCACCACGCCGAGGGCGGTGAGCATGGCCGGGATCATGATCAGCAGCAGCGGGATCACCGCCGGCACCATCGCCTTCAGGCTTTCCACGTCGGGGTTGTAGCGATAGCGCACCTCGGTGCTGGCCGCCGCGCTGGCCTCGGCCCCACCCACCTGCCGCGAGAGGTCCGCCAGGTAGCTGGTGTGCAGGCCCTGCACGTAGCCGAGCACGGTGTTGGCACGGGTCGGCATCGCTCCGTCGATCCACACGCCGATGGCCGGATCGGAGCCACGCTTGAGATCGCGCCCGAAGTTCGGCGGGATCTCCACCGCCAGGCTCAGCTCGCCGCTGCGCAGGCGCCGGTCGAGGTCGTCCGGGTCGGTGATCGGCGCATGTTCGACGAAATAGCGCGAGCCGGCGATGTTCAGCGCATAGGCCTGGCTGGTGGTGGTCTGGTCACGGTCGAGGACCGCCCAGGAGAGGTCCTCGACGTCCATGTTGATGCCGTAGCCGATGATGAACATCAGCAGCGCGGTGCCGAGCAGGGCCAGGGTCAGGCGGATCGGGTCGCGGCGCAGTTCCATGGCTTCGCGGCGCGCATAACTGAACAGCCGCAGGGGGCTGAAGCGTTCGCGTTGCGCCTGGCGCCCCTGGCCATCGCCGGGCTGCTCCGCGACGGCCGGCGCCTCGGCCGGTTGCGCTGGCGCGGCGGCGCCGGCGGCTTCTTCCAGGTACGCGATGAAGGTCGCCTCCAGGGTCGGCAGGCCGCGCTGGCGCACCAGCTCATCGGGAGTATCGCTGGCCAGTACCTTGCCGGCATGCATCAGCGAGATGCGATCGCAGCGCTGGGCCTCGTTCATGAAGTGGGTGGAAATGAAGATGGTCACCCCGTCGCGGCGCGACAGCTCGACCATCAGTTCCCAGAAGCCGTCGCGAGCCACCGGATCGACCCCCGAGGTGGGCTCGTCGAGGATCAGGATCTCCGGCTTGTGGATCACCGCCACCGCCAGCGACAGGCGCTGGCGAATGCCCAGCGGCAGGTCGTCGGGCAGTTCGTCGGCCACCTTCTCCAGGTCGAAGCGCCGGAGCATTTCGCCGACCCGTGCCGGGATGCCATCCGCCGGCAGGTGGAACAGCCGGGCGTGCAGCACCAGGTTCTGCCGCACGCTCAGCTCGGCATACAGGGAGAAGGCCTGGGACATGTAACCGACCCGGCGACGGGTCGCCATGTCGCTGGCGTCCACCGCCTGGCCGAACAGCGCGCACGTGCCTTCGCTGGCCGGCAGCAGGCCGGTGAGCATCTTCATGGTGGTGGACTTGCCGCAGCCGTTGGAGCCGAGGAAGCCGAAGATTTCCCCACGCTCGATACGGAAGCTGACGTGATCGACCGCGACGAAGTCGCCGAAACGACAGGTCAGGCCCTCGGCCTCGATGGCGATCCGCGGCGCGCCTTCGCTCTGCGGTCGCGGCGGGATCACCAATCGATGGTGGCCGGCGCGCTTGCTTTCCGGCAGCAGGGCGATGAACGCCGACTCGAGGCTCTGCGTCCCGGTACGCTCGCGCAACTCCTGCGGCGTACCGGTGGCCAGGACCTTTCCATCGTCCATCGCCACCAGCCAGTCGAAGCGCTCGGCTTCCTCCATGTAGGCGGTGGCGACCAGCACGCTCATGCCTTCGCGGCCCGCGCGGATACGGCCGATCAGCTCCCAGAACTGGTTGCGCGACAGCGGGTCGACGCCGGTGGTCGGCTCGTCGAGGATCAGCAGGTCGGGATCGTGGATCAGCGCGCAGCACAGCCCGAGCTTCTGCTTCATGCCGCCGGACAGCTTGCCCGCAGGACGCTCGGCGAACGGCGCCAATCCGGTGCTTTGCAGCAGATCGGCGATGCGCCGCTCGCGCTCGGCCTTGTCGTGGCCGAACAGCCGACCGAAGAAGTCGACGTTCTCGAACACCGAGAGCGTCGGGTAGAGGTTCTTGCCCAGCCCCTGGGGCATGTAGGCGATGCGCGGGCAGACCGCCCGGCGGTGGCGGCGGTCGCGCATGTCGCCATCGAGCACGCGGATCTCGCCATCCTGCATCTTCCGTGCGCCGGCCAGCAGCGCCAGCAGGCTGGACTTGCCGACCCCGTCCGGACCGATCAGGCCGACCATGCGGTTGGCCGGGATCTCCAGGCTGACGTCGTCCACCGCGCGCGTCTCGCCGTAGCACAGCGAAACGCCCCGGAGGCTCGCCACGCCGCTCCCGCCAGCGGTCATTGCGGAACCTTGATCTGCAGGTTGGCCGGCCACTCGACCTCAGGGTCCAGTCGCAGGTAGGCCATTCCGGGCACGCCGGTCTTGACGTAGGTGATGTATTTTTCCAGCAGCGCCGGATCGAGCCGCGCCTTGACCCGGAACATCAGCTTCTCCCGCTCGTTGGCGGTTTCCACCGTTTTCGGGGTGAACTGGGCGACGCTGGCGACATAGGAAACCTTGGCCGGGATCACGTAGTCCGGCACCGCGTCGATCACCAAGCGCACTTCCTGGCCCAGTCCGACCCTGCCGGCCTGCATGGATGGCAGGAAGAAAGTCATGTAGACGTCGGCCAGGTCGACCATGTTGAGCAGCTTGCCACCGGCCGGCAGCACTTCCCCCGGCTGTGCCACGCGGTACTGCACGCGGCCGTTGCGCGGCGCCTTGAGCAGGCTGTCGTCGATATCCGCCTGGAGCCGGGCGACGCTGGCCTTGGCCGCCTCGATGGCCGACTGCGCCTCGATTACCTGGGAACGCCCGGCCTCGATCGCCGCCTGCGCCGAAATCACTTGCGAGCGTGCCGCGGACAACGCCGCCTGGGCGCTCTGCAGGGTCGCCCGATCGTCGTCGAGTTGCTGTTGCGGCAGGGCATTGCGCTTGACCAGCGCCTCGGTACGGGTGAAGCGCTTCTGCGCCGCTGTCAGCTCGGCCTGGCGCTGCGCCACCACGGCCTGGGCGGTGCTCTTCTCGCTCTCGCGCTGGGCCACCAGCGAGGTCGCGGTGAGCTTGGCGTTCTCCGCCTGGCGCACCTGGGCCTGGGCCTGGGCCAACTGCGCCTCGAGCACCTGGGTATCCATCCGCGCGACGATTTCGCCGGCCTTGACGAAGTCGCCCTCGTCGACCTTGATCTCGGCGACCCGCCCGGGAAGCTTGGCCGCCACGTCCACCTCGGTGGCCTCGATGCGTCCGTTGCCGCTGGCGAATCCCTCGCCCAGGCCGGTCGGTCGCGATACCTGCCAGACCAGCACGCCTACGCCGAGCAGCGCCGCCACGACCAGGGCACGGCTCAGCCACCGTTTGCTTTCCTGTTTCATCCCTTCTCCTCGCACGTTCGGCCAGGCCGCGGCGATGACGCTCACGCTGGAAAGCGCGGCCGCCGCGGACTTCACTGGCTCGATTGTCCCTCCAGGGCGGCGCGCAGGTGTTGATGCACGTCAGACGCGCCCGACCGAACCTCACAGGAAAGCAGAATCCCCGGAGCCTCGCATCCGGGAGCGCGGGACAGAACGGATAGTTGACCTCAGGGCTGGACGATGAGGTTGTTGAACAGCAGGTCGGTCACCAGCGGCTTGCCCTCTTCCTGCTCGAGGGTCTGCTGGACCTGCTTCAGCGCCTCCTGGCGCAGGCTTTCCTTGGCCTCGACCGTACCCAGGCTCTGGTCGGTCTGCTGGGCGAACAGCATGATCAACTGGTTGCGGATCAAGGGCTCGTGATGCTCGACCTTGGTCGCCGCGTCCTTGTCGGCCACCTGCAGAGCGATGTCGGCCTTGTAGTACTGCAGGCGCGGCCCGCTGCCGTAGTTGCCGACCAGCGCCGGGGTCAGGTCGACGTAGACCGGCTTGTTCGCGCCCTCGCCTTCCGGCGCGGCCTCCTCGGCCGAGGCGAACGACGGGAACAGACTCAGGCACAGGGCCAGCGACAGGGCAATGGGGGTTCTCACGGGCGCATCTCCTCGACGAATGCCGGCAAGCATAGCCAGACTCTCGGCCGGGCCCAAGCCCGGGGTTTATGGACAACCATCAGTTGCGGCGATGCTGATTGACCCCCGGCGTCTCCCTCCTACACTGGCCGGACCGCAAACTGGAGCGTCCCCGATGAAAGCCGTCCTCTGCAAAGCCTTCGGCCCGGCCAGCAGCCTGGTGCTGGAAGAAATCGCCAGCCCGAGCCCGGCGAAGAACGAAATCCTCCTCGATGTGCACGCCGCCGGGGTCAACTTCCCAGACACCCTGATCATCGAGGGCAAGTACCAGTTCAAACCGCCCTTCCCCTTCTCCCCGGGCGGCGAGGCGGCCGGAGTGGTCGCCGCGGTCGGCGAAAAGGTCGCCCACGTCAGGCCCGGCGACCGGGTCATGGCCCTGACCGGCTGGGGCAGCTTCGCCGAGCAGGTCAAGGTGCCCGGCTATAACGTGATGCCGATACCCGAAGGCATGGACTTCGCCAGCGCCGCCGCCTTCGGCATGACCTACGGCACCTCGATGCACGCCCTGAAACAGCGCGCCAACCTGCAACCCGGCGAGACCCTGCTGGTGCTCGGCGCTTCCGGCGGGGTCGGGCTGGCTGCCGTGGAGATCGGCAAGGCCATGGGCGCCCGGGTGATCGCTGCCGCCAGTACCCCCGACAAGCTCGCCGTGGCCAAGGCCGCCGGCGCCGACGAACTGATCAACTACAGCGAAGGTAGCCTGCGCGAGCAGCTCAAGGCCTTGACCGGCGGCCAGGGCGTCGATGTGATCTACGATCCGGTGGGCGGCGAACTGTTCGAGGAGGCCTTCCGCAGCATCGCCTGGAACGGACGGATGCTGGTGGTCGGCTTCGCCAGCGGCAGCATCCCTTCGCTGCCGGCCAACCTGACCCTGCTCAAGGGCGCCTCGCTGGTCGGCGTGTTCTGGGGATCGTTCGCCCAACGCCAGCCGCAGGACAACGCTGACAACTTCCGCCAGCTGTTCGCCTGGCACGCCGAAGGCAAGCTGAAACCGCTGGTGTCGCAGCGCTTCCCGCTGGAACGGGCCGGTGACGCCATCGACGCCCTCGGCCAGCGCAAGGCTGTCGGCAAGGTGGTGGTGGAGGTTCGCTGAGCCACGAAGGCGGCGAGTATTGCCTCCCGCCCCTGCGGAGAAAGGCATGGCGGGCCGGAGCGATACACCGGCCGAGGCCCACGCTGTCAGATGTTTTTCCCCTATGAAGGCCCCGGTTTCCGACCGGGGCTTTCTTATTTCCGACCAATGCACTCAACCTGTAACATTTCCGCTATTTTTTCATTTACGAAAAATGTAGTGTTCGCAACCGCGTAAAAAGGCGCGACACAACAACAAGCGGAGCTCGCGATGTTCGGAATCTTTCGTCCCGCGCCACACCAGGCGCCACTGCCCGATGCCGAGGTGGACAGCACCTACCGGCGCCTGCGCTGGCAGATCTTCGCCGGTATCTTCATCGGCTACGCGGGTTACTACCTGCTGCGCAAGAACTTCTCCCTGGCCATGCCCTACCTCATCGAGGACGGCTACAGTCGCGGCCAGCTGGGCGTCGCGATGTCGGCCATCGCCATCGCCTACGGCCTGTCGAAATTCATCATGGGCCTGGTCTCGGACCGTTCCAACCCACGGGTCTTCCTGCCGTTCGGCCTGTTGGTGTCGGCGGCGGTGATGTTCATTTTCGGATTCGCGCACTGGGCTACCTCCAGCGTCGCCATCATGTTCGTCCTGCTCTTCATTAACGGCTGGGCCCAGGGCATGGGCTGGCCGCCGAGCGGACGGACCATGGTCCACTGGTGGTCGCAGAAGGAGCGCGGCAGCGTGGTCTCGGTGTGGAACGTCGCCCACAATGTCGGCGGCGGCCTGATCGGCCCGCTGTTCCTGCTCGGCCTGGCGCTGTTCGGCGACTGGCGCTCGGCCTTCTACGTGCCGGCCATCGTCGCCGTGGGCGTAGCCGTGTTCGCCTATTTCGCCATGCGCGACACCCCGCAGTCCTGCGGCCTGCCGCCGATCGAGAAGCATAAGGACGACTACCCCGAAGGCTACGACGAACACCACGAGCGCGAGCTGTCGACCAAGGAGATCTTCGTCACCTACGTGCTGCGCAACAAGCTGCTCTGGTACATCGCCCTGGCCAACGTGTTCGTCTACCTGCTGCGCTACGGTGTGCTCGACTGGGCGCCGACCTACCTCAAGGAGGCCAAGCACTTCAACGTCGACAAGTCGTCCTGGGCGTACTTCTTCTACGAATGGGCGGGGATTCCCGGCACCCTGCTCTGCGGCTGGCTGTCGGACAAGCTGTTCAAGGGCAATCGCGGCGCCACCGGCGTGGTGTTCATGATCCTGGTGACCGTCGGCACCCTGATCTACTGGCTGAACCCGGCCGGCAACCCGGCGATCGACATGGCCGCGCTGATCATGATCGGCTTCCTGATCTACGGCCCGGTGATGCTGATCGGCTTGCAGGCCCTGGAGCTGGCGCCGAAGAAAGCGGCCGGCACCGCCGCCGGCTTCACCGGTCTGTTCGGCTACCTCGGCGGCTCGGTGGCAGCCAACGCCCTGGTCGGCTACACGGTGGACCACTTCGGCTGGGACGGTGGCTTCAAGCTGCTGATCGGCGCCTGCCTGCTGGCCATCCTGTTCCTCTGCCTGACCCTGCGCAAACCCGCGGTCCAGGCCGCGCCGCAGCAAGCCGGCTGATGACGCGGCGGCTCCGGCGCCAGGCCGGAGCCGCGTTCAGTCCCGCGGCGCGTAGGCGAACACGTCGGCGCGCATCTGGTGCGCGTCCATCCCTGCTTCGACCAGGGCATCCAGGGTCGCGTAGACCATCGCCGGCGAGCCGCTGGCATACACATGCAGGCTCGACAGGTCGGCGAAATCCTCGCGCACCGCCTCGTGCAGCAAGCCGCAACGCCCCTCCCAGCCACAGAGGTCGCTGACCACCCGGTGCAGGAACAGGTTCGGCAGGCCTTCCCACTCCGTCCAGTGCGGCAGTCGGTAGAAATCCTCCGGACGCCGAACGCCCCAGTAGAGATGTACAGGATGGGCGAAGCCGGCGGCGCGGCAGTGCTCGATCAGGCTGTGCATCTGAGACATGCCGGTTCCCGCAGCGATCAGCACCAGCGGACCGTCGGGCAGTTCCGCCAGGTGCGCGTCGCCGAACGGCAGCTGGATCCGTGCCAGGCGCTCGCGCTGCAACTGTGCGATCAGCGCGACGGCACTGTCTTCCTTGGCCAGGATGTGCAACTCAAGGTCGCGTCCCGCATGCGGCGCGGAGGCCAGGGAAAACGCCGCGCTGTCGCCGCCGTCACGCTCCAGCAACAGGTACTGCCCGGCGTGATAGCGTGGCGGCTTGCCGGCCGGCGCGCGCAGGCCGACCCGGTAGACGTCGCCGCCGACCTCTTCGCAGAAGCTCAACTGGCAGGTCAGCTTGCGCAGAGGCAGTTCACCCGGCGCCAGCACCCCGTCCCAATGCAGCACGCAGTCTTCCAGCGGCTCGGCGAGGCAGGTGAAGAGTTCGCCATGATCGCGTACCTCGCCGTTTTGGCGTACCCGCCCCTCCACCAGCAGCGCCGCGCAGATATGGCAGTTGCCGTTGCGGCAGCTCTGCGGACAGTCGTAGCCAAGCCGCCGGGCGCCATCGAGGATGCGTTCCCCCGGCAGCAGCTCGAGGCAGGCGCCGGACGGTTGCAGGACGATACGCATCAGTCGATCCCGAGGCTCGACCAGAGCGCGTCGATGCGCCGTGTCACCGCTTCGTCCTTGACGATGGCGCGCCCCCATTCGCGGCTGGTCTCGCCCGGCCACTTGTGGGTGGCATCAAGCCCCATCTTCGAGCCGAGGCCGGAGACCGGCGAGGCGAAGTCGAGGTAGTCGATGGGCGTGTTGTCGATCATCACCGTGTCGCGCTTGGGGTCCATCCGCGTGGTGATGGCCCAGATCACATCGTTCCAGTCGCGCGCATCGATGTCATCGTCGGTGACGATGACGAACTTGGTGTACATGAACTGCCGCAGGAACGACCAGACCCCGAGCATCACGCGCTTGGCGTGCCCTGGGTACTGCTTCTTCATGGTCACCACCGCCATCCGGTAGGAACAACCTTCCGGCGGCAGGTAGAAATCGACGATTTCCGGGAACTGCTTCTGCAGGATCGGCACGAACACTTCGTTCAGTGC
The DNA here is from genome assembly GCF_001836405.1 of Pseudomonas sp. HMSC057H01. Lineage (NCBI taxonomy): Bacteria > Pseudomonadati > Pseudomonadota > Gammaproteobacteria > Pseudomonadales > Pseudomonadaceae > Pseudomonas > Pseudomonas sp. HMSC057H01. The sequence continues at coordinate 169,079 of NZ_KV828508.1, forward strand.
CACCCCGAGGATCGCCGGCTCGTCCGGCGGACGCCCGGTGTAGGTGCTGTGGTAGATCGGTTTCTGCCGGCGGGTGACGCGCTCGACGGTGAACACCGGGAAGCGATCGACCTCGTTGTAGTAGCCGGTGTGATCGCCATAGGGACCTTCGTCGGCCATCTCGCCGGGGTGGATCACCCCTTCGAGGACGATCTCGGCGCTGGCCGGCACCTGCAAGTCGCTGCCGCGACACTTGACCAGCTCGGTACGATGCCCGCGCAACAGGCCGGCGAAAGCGTATTCGGAAAGGGTGTCCGGCACCGGCGTCACCGCACCGAGGATGGTCGCCGGATCGGCGCCCAGCGCCACGGCTACCGGATAGGGCTGGCCCGGATGCTTCTGGCACCACTCGCGGTAGTCCAGTGCGCCGCCGCGATGGCTGAGCCAGCGCATGATCACCTTGTTGCGGCCGATCACCTGCTGGCGGTAGATGCCCAGGTTCTGCCGTTCCTTGTTCGGCCCGCGGGTAACGGTCAGGCCCCAGGTGATCAGCGGCCCGACATCGCCCGGCCAGCAGGTCTGGACCGGCAGCCGGCCGAGGTCGACATCCTCGCCCTCCTCGACCACTTCCTGGCAGGGGGCGTCCTTGAGCACCTTCGGCGCCATGGACAGGACCTTCCTGTACATCGGCAGCTTGGCCCAGGCGTCCTTGAGACCCTTCGGCGGCTCGGGCTCCTTGAGTTGCGCCAGCAGCTTGCCGATCTCGCGCAGCGCGCCGACGTCCTCGGCGCCCATGCCCAGCGCCACGCGCTCCGGCGTACCGAACAGGTTGCCGAGTACCGGCATGTCGAAGCCGGTCGGCTTTTCGAACAGCAATGCCGGGCCCTTGGCGCGCAACGTGCGGTCGCACACCTCGGTCATCTCGAGCACGGGGGAAATCGGCACCTGGATGCGCTTCAACGCACCGCGCTGCTCCAGCTGGGCGATGAAATCGCGGAGATCCTTGAACGTCATTGGCCTAACCATTCACTGCAAGACCCCACATCCTACCTGCTCCCGGCCCATCCGGCAGCAGGCAAACGCGGCATTCGGTCACTGCTGGCTGGCGATCCGCGAGTCGTCGAGGCTCTGTAGCATCGGCTCGAACAAAGGCCCGAGTTCATGGGCCCCCTGGGTCGAAAGGTGGTTGTTATCCATGTACAGCGACCAGCCATCACGTTCGGCGAAACAATCCAGGCCATCGCAGAGCACGCTGGAGGGGTCGATCACGCTCACCCGCGGGTTGCCTTCGGCCAGCGCATCGAACAGCGCATTCACGTAGGCGACGCGCGCAGTGTGCTCAGCGAAGGGAAAACGTGCGCGCCCGACATCCTCCCCGCTCAGACTCAGCCGCACCAGCCGCGCCGGTGCCTTGAATGGCAGCAGCGGTACGTCCTTGACCAGCCAGACATGTACGTCGGCCGCGTTCAGCCTTTCGATCATCCCGCTCAGGCGTTGCCGCAGCAGCGCCTCGGCGATCGAGCTGTCCGGCGTGTCGTCCGGCTCGCGGAGAATGTTGCGGGTGCCGTCCTGCGAGTCGCCGTAGACATACATGTCCCAGCGCCCGGCGAGGATCACCCCGCCCGGCCGCTGCTGTTCGACGAACTCGAGCATCTGCTGATTGAAACGCAGGCAATTGTCCTTTTCCAACATCCCCAGCAACGGCGGACAGCCCGCCAGCGAAGCCTGCCAGATCGGCAGTCGGCGACTGGCAGCCAGTTCGCGCAGCAGCGGGCTCAACGCCGCGGAATGGCTGTCGCCCCAACTGACCAGCAGCGGTCGTTCGGCAGCCAGTTCCGCCGGGAAGCGGCAGATGCTTTCCTGACTGAGCGCCTTCTTGTCGAACATGCAGTCGGTCTGCCCATCGCGCCATTTGGACGCCTTGGCATAACGCAAGGCTTCCTCGGAAAGACGCGACGGCACGCCGTCGTAATGCCGCACCAACTGGCCGACGACTCCCAGCAGCAGCAAGCTGCACAGCGCCGCGCCAAGCATCTGCCGGCGCCCGGCGAACAGCTTGCGCTCGCGGAACGGTGCCTCGACGTAGTACAGCGACAGTGCCGCCAGGCCGATGCTCGCCGCCAGCAACCCCAGACGTGCCGGCAGGCCCAGGGTTTCCAGTGCGTGGTACTGGACGAAGACGTACAGTGGCCAGTGCCAGAGGTACAGCGAATAGGAGATCAGACCGAACCAGACCAGCGGTTGCCAGCCCAGCAGGCGGCGAACCCAGGTGTCGCCGGCGCCGTTGGCCCAGATCAGCAGGGCGGTGCCAAGCACCGCCGGCAGCGCCGCGAGGCCGGGGAAGGGAGTGTCGCTGTCGTAGAAGAACACCGGCAGGAGAATCGCCGCTATCCCGAGGGTGGCCGCCAGTTGCAGGGACCACTGCGAATGACCGCGGCTACCGCCCGGCAGCAATGCCAGCGCGGCACCCGCCAGGAGTTCCCAGGCGCGCATCGGCAGGAGGAAGAATGCACTGCCAGGTCGCTGGTTCACCGCCCAGACGCTGGCCGCCAGCGATAGCGCCAGGACCGCGAGGAGGATGGCGAGCCGCCAGCGCAGCAGACGCCCGGAGATCGCGGCCAGCAGTAGAGGGAAGAGAATGTAGAACTGCTCTTCCACCGACAACGACCAGGTATGCAATAGCGGCTTGAATTCGGACGCGGCGTCGAAATAGCCATCCTGCTTCCAGAACAGGATGTTCGAGGCGAACATCGTCTGGTAACGCACCGCACGACCCAGTTGCTCGTAGTCCCGCGGCTCCATCAGGAACCAGCCGGCCGCCAGGCTGACGGCCATCATAACGAACAAAGCGGGGAGGATGCGTCGCGCCCGGCGAGCCCAGAAATCGACGAAGCTGAAACGCCCGGCCTGCCGATCGCGCCGGATGATCGAAGTGATCAGGTAGCCGGAAATCACCAGAAAGACATCGACGCCGACATAGCCGCCGGTGAAACCGCCCAAGCCCAAGTGATAGAACACCACCGACAAGATGGCCAGTGCGCGCAATCCATCGATATCTCTTCGATAAGGCAGGCTCGACATCTATTTTTCTCCAGGCATGAAAAAAGGCGCTCCGGTCAAACCGGAGCGCCTTCTTCAATTCCCTGGAAGACTACTTCCGTTTCATCGAATCGAAGAACTCATCGTTGGTCTTGGTCTGCTTGAGCTTGTCGATGAGGAATTCGATCGCGGAGATCTCGTCCATCGGGTGCAGGATCTTGCGCAGGATCCACATGCGCTGGAGCTCGTCCTCGCTGGTCAGCAGCTCTTCGCGGCGGGTACCCGAACGGTTGATGTTGATGGCCGGGAACACGCGCTTCTCGGCGATCTTGCGATCCAATGGGAGTTCCATGTTGCCGGTACCCTTGAATTCCTCGTAGATCACCTCGTCCATCTTCGAGCCGGTTTCCACCAACGCCGTGGCGAGAATCGTAAGAGAACCGCCCTCTTCGATGTTCCGCGCGGCGCCGAAGAAGCGCTTCGGCTTCTCCAGGGCATGGGCGTCGACACCGCCGGTGAGCACCTTGCCGGAGCTGGGGATCACGGTGTTGTAGGCCCGCGCCAGACGGGTGATGGAGTCGAGCAGGATGACCACGTCCTTCTTGTGCTCGACCAGGCGCTTGGCCTTCTCGATCACCATCTCGGCGACCTGTACGTGACGGGTCGGCGGTTCGTCAAAGGTCGAGGCGACCACTTCGCCGCGCACGGTGCGCTGCATTTCGGTCACTTCCTCAGGGCGCTCGTCGATCAGCAGGACGATCAGGTGGCATTCGGGGTTGTTGCGGGTGATGTTGCTGGCGATGTTCTGCAGCATGATGGTCTTGCCCGCCTTCGGCGGCGCCACGATCAGGCCGCGCTGGCCCTTGCCGATCGGCGCGCAGAGGTCGATGACGCGGCCGGTCAGGTCTTCGGTGGAGCCGTTGCCGGCTTCCATCTTCATCCGCTCGTTGGGGAACAGCGGCGTCAGGTTCTCGAAGAGAATCTTGTTCTTCGCATTCTCCGGACGATCGAAGTTGATCGAGTCGACCTTGAGCAGGGCGAAGTAGCGTTCGCCCTCTTTCGGCGGCCGGATCTTGCCGATGATGGTGTCGCCCGTGCGCAGGTTGAAGCGCCGGATCTGGCTCGGCGAGACATAGATGTCGTCGGGGCCGGCCAGGTAGGAAGAGTCGGCGGAGCGCAGGAAGCCGAAGCCGTCCTGAAGAATCTCCAGCACGCCATCGCCGGAGATCTCTTCACCACTTTTCGCGTGCTTCTTCAGCAGGGCGAAGATGATGTCCTGCTTGCGCGAACGGGCCATGTTTTCCAGGCCCATGGCATCGGACATTTCCAGCAGTTCGGCAATCGGCTTTTGCTTGAGTTCGGTCAGATTCATAGGAAAGAGATAGGTACGCAGAAAGAGGAATTGGAGAAAGCGTCGAGCTTGGGAAAGCCGTGTCGCAAGGGGGCGACAGGAGCGCTAGAAAGTTCGAGTAGGAAGTGCGTCCGGGACGGCATGCAGAAGGCGACGGAAAAAACGTCGCGAACCCGAATTTAACACCGTGGCCGCGTGGCGTCTATAGAAACGCAAAAAAAAGCCCCGCGAATCGCGGGGCTTTCCAGCGAGGCCTGGGCCCGGCTCAGATATTGGCGTCGAGGAAGGCCGCCAGCTGCGACTTGGACAGTGCGCCGACCTTGGTCGCCTCGACATTGCCGTCCTTGAACAGCATCAGGGTAGGGATGCCACGCACGCCGTACTTCGGCGGAGTGTCCTGGTTCTCGTCGATGTTCAGCTTGCAGACCTTCAGCTTGCCCTGATAGTCCCTGGCGACTTCGTCCAGCACCGGCGCGATCATCTTGCACGGACCGCACCACTCGGCCCAGTAGTCCACCAGCACAGGGCCGTCGGCCTTCAGCACGTCCTGCTCGAAGCTGGCATCAGTAACGTTGACGATATGTTCGCTCATGAAATCTCTCCGTAGTCGGACGCGAATTGAAACGCGAAAGTGCCGACCATCATATCCCGCCTTGACCCTCGCCGGAAGGCGCAGCCGATTGAGAGTCTCTATCGTTGGTCGGCTGATTCCCGATTGATCGGCTGCCGCATTGGCGACCCTCGCCCTATCGTGGCAGGATGGCGCAGTTTTCCAATGGACTTGCAAAGCATGCCGCAAAAACCTGCCGAGGCATTCCCGCTGATTGCCGCCCTGGACCTGGGTTCCAACAGTTTCCACCTCTGTCTGGCCAAGGCCAATATCCACGGCGAAGTCCGCATCCTCGAACGGCTGGGCGAGAAGGTTCAACTGGCCGCCGGCCTCGACGAGGAGCGCAATCTCAGCGAGGAGGCCACCCAGCGTGGCCTCGACTGCCTACGCCGCTTCGCCCAGTTCATCAGCGGCATGCCCCAGGGTTCCGTACGCGTGGTCGCGACCAACGCCTTGCGCGAGGCGCGCAACCGCAGCGATTTCATCCGTCGTGCGGAAGAGGTTCTCGGCCATCCCGTGGAAGTCATCTCCGGCCGCGAGGAAGCCCGCCTGATCTACCTCGGCGTCGCCAACAGCATGCCCGACAGCGGCGGTCGCCGGCTGGTCAGCGACATCGGCGGCGGCAGCACCGAGTTCATCATCGGCCAGGGTTTCGAGTCCGAGCTGCGGGAAAGCCTGCAGATGGGTTGCGTCAGCTACACCCAACGCTACTTCCGCGACGGCAAGATCACCCCGGCCCGCTACGCCCAGGCGTACACCGCCGCACGCCTGGAACTGATGGGCATCGAGAACAGCCTGCGGCGCCTCGGCTGGCAACAGGCGGTCGGCGCCTCCGGCACCATCCGCGCAGTGGCGCTGGCGATCAAGGCCGGCGGCCACGGCAACGGCGAGATAAGCCCGGACGGACTGGCCTGGCTGAAGCGCAAGGTGCTCAAGCTCGGCGACGTGGAGAAGCTCGATCTGGAAGGGATCAAGCCGGACCGCCGGACCATCTTCCCGGCCGGACTGGCCATTCTCGAAGCGATCTTCGACGCGCTGGAACTGGAACAGATGGTTCACTCCGAGGGCGCCCTGCGCGAAGGCGTTCTCTACGACCTGGTCGGCCGTCACCAGCACGAGGACGTGCGCGAACGCACCATCAGTTCGCTGATGCAGCGCTACCACGTCGATCCGGAGCAGGCTTCGCGGGTGGAGGCCAAGGCCCTCAAGGTGCTTGCCGAAGTCGGCGACGCCTGGGAGCTGAACGACGAACTGCACCGCGACCTGCTGAGCTGGGGCGCACGGGTCCACGAGATCGGCCTGGACATTGCCCATTACCACTACCACAAGCACGGCGCCTACCTGATCGAGCACTCCGACCTGGCTGGCTTCTCGCGCCAGGACCAGCAGATGCTGTCGCTACTGGTACGCGGCCACCGCCGCAACATTCCGGCGGACAAGCTGGCGGAGTTCGCCGCGGAAGGCGACAAGCTGGTGCGCCTGTGCATCGTGCTGCGCTTCGCGATCCTCTTCCACCACATTCGCGGCACCCAGGAAATGCCCTCGGTGCGCCTGAAGGCAGAGCCCAAGAGCCTTTCGGTGACCTTCCCCGAGGGCTGGCTGGAAGCCAACCCGCTGACCCAGGCCGACTTCGCCCAGGAAGCCGAATGGCTCAAGCGGGTCGGCTACAGCCTCAACGTGCGGTAAGCACCGGCGCGGCCAGCTTCTCCAGCAGGGTCGCCTGGGTATTGCGGGGGTTCTGGTTACCGGTGGGACTGAGCCGCTGGTAGCTACCGTCGGCCTGCAACACCCAGGCCTGGGTGTTGTCGGTCAGATACGTTTCCAGTTCCTTCTTGACCCGCTGCACCAGCTTCTTGCCTTCCACCGGGAAGCAGGTCTCGACGCGCATGTCGAGGTTGCGCTCCATCCAGTCGGCGCTGGAGAGATAGAGCTTCTCGTCGCCGCCGTTGAGGAAGTAGTAGATGCGGCTGTGCTCGAGGAAGCGTCCGATGATCGAGCGCACGTGGATATTGTGCGAGACCCCCGGGATGCCTGGCCGCAGGCAGCACATGCCACGCACCACCAGGTCGATCCTGACCCCGGCCTGGCTGGCCTTGTACAGGGCGCGGATGACCTTCGGATCGGTCAGCGAGTTGACCTTGGCCATGATGTGCGCCGGCTGGCCGAGCGCCGCCTGGGCCGCCTCGCGGTTGATCATTTCCAGCAGGTTCTTCTTCAGGGTGAACGGCGCATGCAACAGCTTCTTCATGCGCAGCGTCTTGCCCATCCCGATCAGCTGGTTGAACAGCTTGTGCAGGTCCTCGCAGAGCGCCACGTCGGCGGTCAGCAGGCTGTAGTCGGTGTACAGGCGAGCGTTGCCGGCATGGTAGTTGCCGGTGCCCAGGTGCGCGTAGCGGCGCAGTTCGCCGTCCTCGCGACGGAGGATCAGCATCATCTTGGCGTGGGTCTTGAAGCCGACCACGCCGTAGATCACTACCGCGCCGGCCTGTTGCAGGCGGCTGGCCAGTTGCAGGTTGGACTCTTCGTCGAAGCGGGCGCGCAGCTCGATCACCGCGGTGACCTCCTTGCCGTTGCGTGCCGCCTCGACCAGGGCGTCGACGATCTCAGAGTTGGCACCGCTGCGGTACAGGGTCTGCTTGATCGCCAGCACGTTCGGATCCTTGGCGGCCTGGCGCAGCAGGTCGATCACCGGGGTGAAGGATTCGAACGGGTGCATCAGCAACACATCGAGCTTGCTGAGGACGTTGAAGAGGTTTTCCTTCTTCTGCAAAAGACGCGGGATCGCCGGGGTGAAGGGCGGGTACTGCAGCTCCGGATGGCTTTCCAGGCCGGTGACGCTGAACAGGCGGGTCAGGTTGACCGGGCCGCTGACCTTGTACAACTCGCTTTCGGACAGGCCGAATTGCTTGAGCAGGTAGTTGGTCAGGTTCTGCGGGCAGGTATCCACCACCTCCAGGCGTACCGCGTCCCCGTAGCGACGCGAGAACAGCTCGCCGCGCAGCGCGCGGGCCAGGTCCTCGACATCCTCGGTGTCCACCGACAGGTCGGCGTTGCGGGTCAGGCGGAACTGGTAGCAGCCCTTCACCTTCATGCCGGGGAACAGGTCGTCGGCGTGGGCGTGGATCATCGACGACAGGAACACGTAGTTGTCGCCCTCGCCGCCAACGTCTTCCGGCAGCTTGATGATCCGTGGCAGCAGGCGCGGCGCCGGGATGATCGCCAGGCCGGAGTCGCGGCCGAAGGCATCCATCCCCTCCAGCTCGACGATGAAGTTGAGGCTCTTGTTCACCAGCAGCGGGAACGGGTGGGTCGGGTCGAGGCCGATCGGGGTGATGATCGGCGCGATCTCGTCGCGGAAGAAGCGCCGCACCCAGGTCTTGATCTTCAGCGTCCAGTGACGCCGGCGGATGAAGCGGATCTGGTGCTTGGCCAGCTCCGGCAACAGGGTCTCGTTGAGGATCCGGTACTGCCGCGATACCTGCTCGTGGACCAGCTCGCTGATCCGCGCCAGGGCCTGGTGCGGCAGCAGGCCGTCGGCGCCGGCCTGCTCGCGGGCGAAGGTGATCTGCTTCTTCAGGCCGGCGATGCGGATCTCGAAGAATTCGTCGAGGTTGCTCGAGAAGATGAGGAGGAACTTCAGCCGCTCCAGGAGCGGGTAGGACTCGTCCAGCGCCTGTTCCAGCACGCGGATGTTGAACTGCAACTGGGAGAGCTCGCGATGAATGTACAGGCTGCTGTCATCCACACTGGGAACCACCGCAGGTGGCGTTTCCATCGGGATCGTTTCGGCCATCTTCACTTCTGCTTCGCTTTCCACGTTCGCCACTACGGTTTCGTCGGCGGCGATACGTTCGATCTCATCAAGTCCTTGCTGCGTATTCATTCATCTTCCCGAGGGGGTCAACGCCCCCGTCTTAATTGTTCTGCGGCCTGCTTGGCGAAGTAGGTCAGAATGCCATCGGCGCCGGCACGTTTGAAGGCGGTAAGGGATTCGAGGATCACCGATTCGGCCAGCCAGCCGTTCTGGATGGCGCCCATGTGCATCGCATACTCGCCGCTGACCTGGTAGACAAAGGTCGGGGCGCGGAATTCATCCTTCACCCGACGCACGATGTCGAGGTAGGGCATGCCCGGCTTGACCATCACCATGTCGGCGCCTTCGGCCAGGTCGGCGGCCACTTCGTGAAGTGCCTCGTCGCTGTTCGCCGGATCCATCTGGTAGGTGGCCTTGTTGCCCTTGCCGAGGTTCGAAGCCGAGCCGACCGCATCGCGGAACGGACCGTAGTAGGCGCTGGCGTACTTGGCCGAGTAGGCCATGATCCGCACATTGGTGTGACCGGCAGACTCCAGGGCCTCGCGGATCGCACCGATGCGACCGTCCATCATGTCCGAGGGCGCTACCACCTGGGCGCCGGCCTCGGCGTGGGACAGCGCCTGCCGTACCAGCACGTCGATGCTGACGTCGTTGAGGACGTAACCATCGTCATCCAGGATGCCGTCCTGGCCATGGGTGGTGAACGGGTCGAGCGCCACGTCGGTGATGATGCCCAGCTCCGGAAAGCGCTCGCGCAGGGCGCGGGTGGCGCGCTGGGCGATGCCTTCCGGGTTGTATGCCTCGGCGGCGTCCAGGGACTTCTTCTCCACCGGGGTCACCGGGAACAGCGCCAGCGCCGGAATGCCCAGGGCCACCCACTCTTCCGCCTCGATCAGCAACTGGTCGATGGACAGGCGCTCGACGCCGGGCATCGACGGAATGCTTTCACGCTGGTTGACCCCATCGAGGACGAACACCGGCAGGATCAGGTCGTCGACGGTGAGGACATTCTCGCGGACCAGGCGGCGGGAGAAGTCATCGCGGCGATTGCGCCGCAGGCGGGTGTAGGGATAGGCGCGGTTGGCGGGAGTGAAGCTCACGGTTTACTCCAGGGCCCAGATAACGGGCACAGTGTGACAGTTATAGTCCCTGATTATGACGGATTGGCAACAAGCGACGACAGTGACTCAAGGTCGCGGCATCCTGCCGCACCGCCAATCATCGCAAAAAGCCAGCGGCAAAGGCCATTCATTGCACAATCAATGACCTGGGCCGTGACGATCGCGCTTTCCCCACGCCCTCAACCGAGTTAGGCTGCGCGTTCATTTCGCTTCGCTGCCCCGATGATGCTCCAACAATTCCTGCAGGACTTCGGCTATTTCGCCCTTTTTCTCGGTACTTTCTTCGAGGGCGAAACCATTCTCGTGCTGGCCGGGTTCCTTGCCTTCCGCGGCTACATGCAGCTGGATACCGTGATTCTCACCGCCTTCCTCGGCAGCTACGCCGGTGACCAACTCTGGTACTTCCTCGGACGCCGCCACGGCCGCCGGTTGCTGGCGCGCAAGCCGCGCTGGCAGAAGCTCGGCGACAAGGCGCTGGACCATGTGCGCCGCCATCCTGACCTGTGGGTGCTGAGTTTCCGCTTCGTCTACGGCCTGCGTACGGTGATGCCGGTGGCCATCGGCCTGTCCGGCTATCCACCGGCCCGCTATCTTCTTCTCAACGGCATCGGCGCCATCGTCTGGGCCGCCGCGCTGGGCTCCGCCGCCTACTATTTCGGCAGCGTACTGGAAGGCATGCTCGGCAACATCAAGAAATACGAACTCATGGTCCTCGGCGGCCTGATCGTGCTGGGCCTGCTGCTCTGGCTATGGCGGCGTTTCAAGACACCGCGCGGCAACGGCGCGGGCGGCAACGCCGACAAATCCGAGTGAACCCGCGCCGGCGCGACTGAACAGCCGGCCCCTTCGCACACTCCAACTCCTTGTACCCTCCGCTCCGGCTGGCCGCCGGGGCCGGCGGCTCGCTATGCTTGCGCGATACCGACCCCGGCCAGGCCCGTCCGGTCCGGATCCTGCGTTCCCAAGGAGTAAGCCTCATGCACAAGAAAGTTGCCGTCATCCTCTCCGGTTGTGGCGTCTACGATGGCGCGGAAATCCACGAAAGCGTGATCACCCTGCTCCGCCTCAGCCAGCGCGGCGCCGAGGCACAATGCTTCGCGCCGAACATCGCCCAGCACCATGTGGTCAACCACCTGACCGGCGAGGAAATGCCGGAAAGCCGCAATGTCCTGGTCGAGTCCGCGCGTATCGCCCGCGGCGAAGTCAAGGACCTGCGCGAAGCCCGCGCCGAGGACTACGACGCGCTGATCGTGCCCGGTGGCTTCGGCGCTGCGAAGAACCTCAGCGACTTTGCCATCAACGGCGCGCAATGCCAGGTGCAGCCGGACGTGCTGGCGCTGGCCAAGGCTTTCGCCGAAGCCGGCAAGCCAGTCGGGCTGATCTGCATCGCTCCGGCGATGGCGGCGAAGATCTACGGCGCCGGCGTCCAATGCACCATCGGCAACGACGCCGACACCGCCGACGCGCTGAAGCAGATGGGTGCCGAGCACATCGACGCGCCGGTGGACGAGATCGTCGAAGACAGCGCGCGCAAGCTGGTGACCACCCCGGCCTACATGCTCGCCCAGTCGATCGCCGAAGCCGCTTCCGGGATCAACAAGCTGGTCGACCGGGTGCTCGAACTGGTGGACCAGGACAAGGCCTGATCGGCCAAGCACGAGGGCGGTCGCGCCGCCGCCCTTTTCAAATCCGTGCCGCTACGCCAGCGTGCGTCTCGAAACCATCGAATCGAGACGCCGCGATGAGCGAAACGCCCTCCCCCGCCCTGCCTGACGACGTCCACCAACTGGTGGCGGATTTCTTCCAGCGCATCCCCTTCAACCGCATGCTCGGGATCCGCGTGGCGAGCCTGGGCCGCGAGCGGGTAGTCCTCGACCTGCCGATGAAGGACGAACTGATCGGCAACTTCGTCCAGGGCATTCTCCACGGCGGGGTGATCTCCAGCCTGCTCGACGTCACCGGCGGTGCGATGGCGCTGATCGGCGCCCTCGAACGGCATCGCGAACTGCCAGGCCACGAGCGCATGGCGCGGCTGTCGAAGCTCGGCACCATCGACTTGCGCGTCGACTACCTGCGCCCGGGACGCGGCCGGACGTTCACCGCCCATGCGGTGCCGCTTCGCTCGGGCAACAAGGTCGCAGTGGTGCGCTCGGAACTGCATAGCGACGACGGCACGCTGGTCGCCGTCGGTACCGGTACCTATCTGTGCGGCTGACTCGCGCGTAGATCGGCTTCCCGCTGCAGGCGGGTGAGCAGGCGGTCCAGAGCGTTGGCGAACGCCTGGCGGTCACGCTCAGCGTAGGGCGCCTGGCCGCCGCCCATCTGCCCCTGGTCACGCAGGTCGGCCATCAGGTTGCGCATGGCCAGCTTATCGCCCATGTTCCGCGCGTCGAACTCGCGGCCGCGAGGATCGAGGGCGGCAACCTGTTTCTTGATCAGCCGATCGGCCAGCGGTACGTCGCTGCAGATCGCCAGGTCGCCCGGCTCGGCCTGCTCCACCAGGTAATCGTCAGCCGCATCCATCCCGCTTTCCACCACCACCAGACGCACGCAGGCGAACGGCGGCTTGACCTGCGGCTGGCCGGCGACCATCCAGACTTCCAGCTTGCGCTTGAGGGCGAACTTGCAGACCAGTTCCTTGGCCGCCTTGGGGCAGGCGTCGGCATCGATCCAGATACGCATGAACGGACTTCCGTAGAAATGACGACGGCCAGTATCGCACTGGCCGTCGTGGTTGCGCGATCCCGCTCAGTCGGCGGCGTTGGCCGCCGCACGCTGGCGCTCGACGATCCGGCTACGCCCGTAGAGCAGCGCGATGGCCACCAGCGCCATGGCCTGGGCCGACAGCGAATAGGCGTCGGCCTTGATCCCCAGCCAGTCGAAGTCGAAGAACGGCACCGGACGGGTGCCGATCACCCCGGCTTCCTGCAAGGCGATGACGCCATGTCCGGCGAACACCACCGAGAGCGCACAGAGCAACGCCGCGTTGATGCTGAAGAACAACCCCAGCGGCAGTTTCGCCGAGCCACGCAGGATCACCCAGGCCAGGCCGATCAGCAGGACCACGGCGGTCGCCGCGCCGCCGATCACGGCATTGTGCCCGGCCGGTCCGGCCTGCAACCAGAGGGTTTCGTAGAACAGGATGACCTCGAACAACTCGCGGTAGACCGAGAAGAACGCCAGCACTGCGAAGCCGAAGCGTCCACCACCGCCCACCAGGCTGCTGCGGATGTAGTCCTGCCAGGCTGCCGCGTGGCGGCGGTCGTGCATCCAGACGCCGAGCCAGAGCACCATCACGCAGGCGAACAGCGAGGTGAAGCCCTCCATCAGCTCGCGCTGGGCACCGCCGATATCGATCACATAGGCGGCCAACGCCCAGGTGGCGAAGCCGGCGACGAAGGCCAGCCCCCAGCCGACGTGCACGCCACGCACGGCACTTTCCTGCCCGGTATTGCGCAAGAAGCCGAGGATGGCGGCAAGCACCAGGATTGCCTCTACCCCTTCGCGCAACAGGATCAACAGGGCGGAAACGAAACTGATGGAGAAACTCAGCGAGTCGCCGCCAAGCTGCTTGGCGGCCTCCGCCAGCTTGCCCTTGGCCAGCTCCAGCTGTTGCGCCACCTGGGTTTCCGGGAGGCCATCGCGCAACGCCTGGCGGTAGGCCATCAGTTGCTTCTCGGTGGAGCGGCGCAAATTGGCGTCGACGTTGTCCAGCGAGCTTTCCACCAGCTCGAAGCCTTCCAGGTAGGCCGCCACCGACAGGTCGTAGGCCTGGTCGCGGTCACCTTCGCGATAGACCGCGAAACTCTTGTCCAGGGTGGCGGCGGTATAGTCGATCAACTGCCCAGGACCGCGCTGCTCCAGCGGCGGATGCGCACGCAGGGCGCGGAAGCTCTCCGCAGCGGCCTCGCCGTCGTGCTCGGCGACTTCGGCCGGAGTCTGCGTGGCCAGGGTCGCCAGCGGGTAGGCATGGGCCTTGTCCGGCTGCGCACTGCCGGCGCTCAGGCCGGCCACATAGCTGGCCAGGTCCCAGCGCTGGCGTTCGTCGAGCTGGTCGGCGAACGCCGGCATGTCGGTGCCGGCCACGCCCAGGCCAATGACGTTACGCAGGTCGTAGAGGCTCAGGTGGTCGAGGCGCTGGCGATCGGTGAGGTTCGCCGGCGGCGGTTCCAGGCCGATGCCGGCGGGGCCGTCGCCCTTGCCCGCATCGCCATGGCAGATCGCGCACTGCTGGGCATAGATCGGCGCTGCGCGGCTCGGGTCGGGGGTGATCGCGGGGGTCTGCACCACCTGGTAGATATCCGCCACCCGTGCCTCGAGGTTGCGCGCCTGGAGGGCCACGTCCCTTCCCGGCAAGCGCTGCTCGATGGCCTGGCGCAGGCTGGCGACCCCCCTCTCCAGCTCGGCGCGCTCGGGGCGCATCGGCAGGGTCAGGACCAATGCCTGCAGGTTGCCAACGAACTCCACCTGTTCCTGGTATTCGCTGGGGTCGACGATCTTGCCGTCAGCCACGGTCGGCGGATAGTCGGCCGCCAGGTAACTCAACAGATGCAAGGCTTGGGAGGGGTCGACGGCCGTGTCGGCAATAGCTCCAAGGCTGAACGCGCAGACCAGCGGCAGCAGCCACAGCAGGATTTTCGGAGGGTGCATGGCGAAGACGAAGTGAGAATGGAAGAGATTAAATTGTCCCTTCGCCTTCCCGCCCATGCAAGAAATACTCTGTAACAATCACGCCCGTCGGCGTGTCGGTCGGCTCAGAGCGGCGCTCGGCGTACCGTCGCCAGCAGCCCCGCGGCGCCGACGAACAGGCTGGCGAAGGTACGGTTCACCAGCTTCTGCTGGCGCGGCGAACGCAGTACCCGTAGCACGCGCGCAGCCAGTCCGGTGTAGCCGGCCATGACGATCAGGTCGACGACGATCATGGTGCCGCCCATGATCAGGTACTGCGCCAGCAGCGGCTGGTGCGGGTCGATGAACTGCGGCAGCACCGCGAGCATGAAGATCACCGCCTTGGGATTGCTGGCGTTGACCAGGAAACCACGCAGCACCAGGGTCAACGGTCGCCCCAGAGGCCGTTCGCCATCGGTGCTCAAGGCCTGTGGCGGCGCCTGCCACTGGCGCACCGCCAGGTACACCAGGTAGGCCACGCCGAACCACTTGATCAGGCTGAAAGCCAGTGCCGAGGTCGCCAGCAACGCACCGACGCCGGCGGCGACGATGGCGATCTGCAGGGCCAGGCCGATCTGCAGGCCCAGCGCGTTCCAGTAGCCTCGCGCAAAGCCGTACTGCAACCCGCAGGACATCGAGGCGATGGCTCCGGCGCCCGGCGACAGGCTGATGGCCCAGCAGGCGAGAAAGAAGGCGAACCAGGTACTGACGAGCATTGCACACCTCGGAAAGCGAACGCGGCTGGCGGCGGGAACGAAAAAGCCAGTGTGCACCAAGGCGGAGCAGCCGCACAGGTTTTCCGACCACGCGCCTCGCCCAACCTTTGCGGGCGCAACCTGGCGGACAGAAAAAACCCGGCAGATGCCGGGCTTTCCCGAGGATACGCGCTCAGCCATGTTGGGCGGACCACCGCGATGCGGCTATTCGCCCTGGCCCCGAACGCTCTCAGTCCGGCGAACCCTTGCGCAGCTTCACCGGCTCTTCGCCGCGCTTGCGCGCCATGGCCCCGCGCAAGCGGATGTTCAGCGCCTCCACCGCCAGGGAGAAGGCCATGGCGAAGTAGACGTAGCCTTTCGGCACGTGCACTTCGAAGGACTCGGCCACCAGCACGGTTCCGACCACGATGAGGAACGACAGGGCGAGCATCTTCAGCGATGGGTGTTTCTCGATGAAGTCGCTGATGGTGCCTGCCGCCAGCATCATCACGCCGACCGAGATGACGATCGCCGCGACCATCACCGGCACGTTCTGCACCAGACCGACGGCGGTGATCACCGAGTCCAGGGAGAAGATGATGTCGATGATCGCGATCTGGACGATGATGCCCATGAAGCCGTGGGCCTTGCCGCCGCTCTTCTGCTCTTCTTCCGCGCCTTCCAGGCTGTGGTAGATCTCCATGGTGCTCTTGAACAGCAGGAACAGGCCGCCGAAGAAGAGGATCAGGTCACGCCCGGAGATGCCCTGGCCGAACAGGTGGAACAGGTCGGTGGTCAGGCGCATGACCCAGGTGATCGAGAGCAACAGCAGGATCCGCGTGCCCATGGCCAGGGCCAGGCCGAAGAAGCGCGCCTTCGGTTGCTGGGCCGGCGGCAGGCGTCCGACCAGGATCGAGATGAAGATGATGTTGTCGATGCCGAGGACGATTTCCAGGGCGGTCAGGGTCAGGAACGCGACCCAGATTTCAGGACTGGCGAGCCATTCCATAGATGGTTATTTCCCGTTTTTTGTTGGAGTTGAAAAACCTGGCCCACGCCAGCGACGCACGGCTTTCTGGAAGAACAGGCTGTTGGGAACCTGCAGCAGCGGGCCCGGCGAGCCATCCTCGAGGGTTTCTTCCAGTGTCGTATACAAGAGATTGATGGCAACCACGCGTCCGGTGACGCCCGGTTTGTCGGCGCTATCGATCAGCTCCACGCGGTCGCCGATGCGGAACGGTCCGACGGTGAAGATCAGCAACGCACAGAACAGGTTGGAGAGCACGCTCCAGATGGCGAAGAAGGCTACCGCCGCCACCGCGGCGAAACCGGTCAGCGCGGTCCACAGCACTTCGGCGGACACGCCCAGGCGCTCCAGCACCATGATCAGTGCGCTGACCATGATCAGCCAGCGCAGGCCGCCACGCAGCGGCAGGAGCAGCTCCGGCGGCACCGGATAACGCTCGCCGATACGGGTCACCGTGCGTCGGACCAGGCGCTGGAGCAGCCAGGCGACCAGCAGGATGAGCAGGATCTGCAGCGCCACCACCAGCGGCCCGCTCCAGGTCTGCGTCAACATCTGCAGGTTATCCATCACTCACTGGCCTCCAGTTCTTTCTGCAAGGCTTCGAGGGTTTCCAGGGCCTCCAGCCAACGTTCCTCCAGCTCGCCTTCGCGAACCTTCAGGCTCGATTGTTCGGACAGCAACTCGCGCAATTCGTCCTTTCGCGATACGTCGTACAGGGCGCTGTCGCCCAGCCGCGCCTCGATAGCGGCTAGCTTTTCGTGCAGGCCGCCGAGTTCGCGCTCCAGCTTGTCGGCCTCGCGCTTGTGCGGCGCCAGCTGCTGGCGCAGCGCGGCCGCTGCCTGGCGCTGGGCGCGCTTGTCGGTGCGTTCGGACGGCGCGCCCGGCGCAGTCTCGGCCTGCGGCGCCTTGCGCGCGCGATAGTCGACCAGCCAGCGGGCGTAATCGTCGAGATCGCCATCGAACGGCACCACGCGCCCATCGGCGACCAGGAGGAATTCGTCGGTGGTGCTTTTGAGCAGGTGCCGGTCGTGGGAAACCACCAGGACCGCCCCGGAAAACTCCTGTAGAGCCAAGGTCAGGGCCAGGCGCATTTCCAGGTCGAGGTGGTTGGTCGGCTCGTCGAGCAGCAGCAGGTTGGGCTTCTGCCAGGCGATCAGCGCCAGGGCCAGGCGCGCTTTCTCACCACCGGAGAAGTTCAATACCGGCTCGTCCACCCGAACGCCGCGGAAGTCGAAGCCGCCAAGGAAGTCCTTGAGGGTCTGTTCGCGCTCGCCGGGGGCGATACGCTGCAGATGCAGCAACGGGCTGGCCTGTGGGTCCAGCGAATCGAGCTGGTGCTGGGCGAAGTATCCGATGGCCAGGTTCTCGCCGCGCAGCAGGCGGCCGCCCAATTCGGGCAGGTCCCCGGCCAGGGTCTTGATCAGGGTCGACTTGCCGGCACCGTTGGGACCGAGCAGGCCGATCCGCGCACCGGGCACCAGTTGCAGCTTGACCTTCTCCAGCACCGCCTTGTCGCCATAGCCGAGACGGCCTTCGCCGAGATCCAGCAACGGCCGGGAGATCTTGTCCGACTCGCGGAAACTGAAATTGAACGGCGAATCGACATGTGCCGGCGCCAGTTCCTCGAGACGCTCCAGCGCCTTGATCCGGCTCTGCGCCTGGCGCGCCTTGGTGGCCTTGGCCTTGAAGCGGGCGATGAAGCTTTCCATGTGCGCACGCTGCGCCTGCTGTTTCTCGTAGGCCTGCTGTTGCTGAGCCAGCCGCTCGGCGCGGGTCCGCTCGAAAGCGGAATAGCCGCCGCGGTAGAGGGTCAGCTTGCGGTTTTCCAGATGCACCACGTGGTCCACCACCGCATCGAGGAAGTCGCGGTCGTGGGAGATCAGCACCAGAGTGCCGGGATAACCCTTGAGCCACTCTTCCAGCCAGAGGATGGCGTCCAGGTCGAGGTGGTTGGTCGGCTCGTCGAGCAACAGCAGGTCGGACGGGCACATCAGCGCCTGCGCCAGGTTCAGGCGCATCCTCCAACCGCCGGAGAAATCACCGACCCGGCGCTCCATCTGCTCGCTGCTGAAGCCGAGCCCGGCCAGCAGCTTGCGCGCCCGTGCATCGGCGGTGTAACCGTCGGCGTTGTCCAGTTCGGTATGCAGGCGCGCCAGGGCAGAACCGTCGTGCGCCGCTTCGGCGGCGGCCAGTGCCGCCTGGATCTCGCGCAGGCGACTGTCGCCGTCGAGCACGTAATCCACCGCCAGGCGATCCAGGGTATCGACCTCCTGGCGCATGTGCGCGATGCGCCAGTCGGCGGGCAACAGGCAGTCGCCGGCATCCTGGCCGAGCTGGCCGCGCAACAGCGCGAACAAGCTGGACTTGCCAGCGCCATTGGCCCCGATGAGACCGGCTTTCTGGCCGGCGTGCAGGGTCAGTTCAACAGCTTCCAGGAGGCGCTGCGGCCCGCGCTGTAGCGTAAGATTGAGGAGTCGGATCATGGCGGCGGAGTTTATCAGTTTCGCCCTTGCGGAGCGTGAGGCTGTATGACTGGAAATGTCTGGAAATTCGCGGTGGACGTCTATGCCCGGCCGGGCGTGGAAACGGCTTGCCTCGCGCTTCAGGAGCAAGGTGCGGACGTCTGCCTGTTGCTGGTCGCCGCCTGGCTTGGCAGGCGCGGTGTGAGCTGCTCGAAAGAACGCGCCCAGATCCTGGAGAACGCCGCGCGCCCCTGGCGCGAAACGGTCATCGAACCCCTGCGCAGATTGCGTTGCGCCTGGCGCGAAGCGGCAACCCACGACGCCTGCCTGGCCGAACTCCGCGAGGAAATGAAGGCCCAGGAACTACGAGCGGAACGGGAACACCTGCAACGCCTGGCCGACCTGGCCACAGCCTGGCTGGAGGGCCAGGAAGCGAATCGCAGTGCGGATGCCTGGCTGCAAGCCTGCAGCCGGGACATCTGCACGGAAGCAGAGCGCCGGGCTTTGCTGGTGCTTGGCTCGGCGGCTTTGCAGACAGCGCCTTAGGAGGCGCTGGTCGGGGCGGCGCCGTTGCTGCCCGCGGCAGGCGTTGCGGAAGCAGCGCTGGAGGCGGCTGCCGGGGCGCTGGGAGTCGCCGCAGGCTTCGCAGCAGGAGCGGTGGCGGGCTTGGCTGCGGCAGGTTTCGCGGCTACGGGTTTTGCCGCAGGCTTGGCCACCGGTTTCGCCGCAGGCTTCGCAGCCGGCTTGGCTGCAGGCTTCGCGGCCGCGGGTTTCGCCACAGGCTTGGCCGCCGGTTTCGCCACAGGCTTCGCCG
>NZ_KV828509.1:0-225 GCF_001836405.1 Pseudomonas sp. HMSC057H01
GCGCTCAAGGGGGAATGATGCTCGGGTTCACGACGAAAGCCGAAGCTCGACAGATCGGCGTCTCGCACCATGGGAGCTATTACGGCATTCCGATGTGGCTGGGGGATGTCGATAGCTATTGCCCGCTGGCGTTCGCCAAGTGGGCGCCGCTTGAACTTGTCGTCTCCCTGTTCTCGGTCATCGAGGGCATCGTCAACTCGATGCTCGATCAAGAGCCGACGTTCA
>NZ_KV828510.1:0-377 GCF_001836405.1 Pseudomonas sp. HMSC057H01
TGCCGGTGGAGCCGGAGGTGTAGATGACATAGGCGAGGTTCTCGCCATCGAGATGAATATCCGGGTTCGCCTCACTGTAATCCTCGAACCAGGGCGCACCGCGATCCAGGTCGATCCGCTGCACGCCTTGCGCCAGCGGCAGCTTCAGGTGCGACTGGCTGAGCAGCAGCTCCACGCCGCTGTCCTCCAGCATGTAGGCCTGGCGCTCCTCGGGATACTCCGGGTCCACCGGCACGTAGGCGCCGCCGGCCTTGAGGATCGCCATCAGGGCCACGACCATCTCGATGGAGCGCTCCATGGCCACGCCCACCAGGCGGTCCGCACCGACCCCGCGCTCGATCAGGGCATGCGCCAGGCGGTTGGCCCGGCGGTTCAGC